>NZ_JACLZC010000038.1 GCF_016901735.1 Pseudoflavonifractor phocaeensis
CTCCCACCCCTTCTGCGATGTGAAGGAGAGCGACTACTACTGCCAGGCCGTGCTGTGGGCGGTGGAGAACGGCATCACAACAGGCACCAGACCTGACACCCTCAGCCCGGACGCAGTGTGTACCCGCAGTCAGGTGGTGACTTTCCTTTACCGCTATGGCGGAAGTCCCGCCACGGAAAAGACCTTCTTTGCCGATGTGCCCGAGGATACCTATTACTACGACGCGGTCCAGTGGGCGGCGCAGAGCGGCGTTACCACCGGTACCGGCGCAAATGCCTTCCGTCCGGACGCGGACTGCACCCGCGCTCAGATCGTCACGTTCCTGTACCGGGCTCTGAAACAATGATGCGGTGCGGGTGGGGCAGGAATATGTTTCCGGCCCCGCTCACATTCTGGGGGATCATATCTTTTCTTGATATTCACAGAGACAAGAGCGGTCGGATTCTCATCGATCGTAACTGGATTTTGCCGCAAAAAAATCGTTGACTTGAACATCTTTCCGGCTTATGCTATACTCACTTTTACATCAATCTGCTTGCCGATCCCAGCAGTATCCATATAGGCGTTTCTCTTCATGGGGCGCTTTTGCCCTGAGCCAATTCTGTGCCAATCCCCGTTATAAAGCCGCTGGACGGAGGAAAAAAAGTACAAGCGCAGCCTGAGGGCTGTGTTACCATACGGGTGGATCAGCCGAGAAAGGGCCGGTCCACCCGTTTTTCGATATCATGCGGTCCGCCGCGTGATAAGAGCGAAATTCATCCGTTTCAGTCAAATAGACTACAAAGGAGGGAAAAACGTGATGAAACAGAAAAAAGCGGTCGTTATGGGCGGTTCCTTCAACCCGCCCACCATTGCCCATGAGCAGCTGCTCAAGGCGGCGGTGGAGGCCATCGGCGCGGACTACGGGATCTTTGCCCCGGCGTCCCAGCCCTATGTGGCCAAGAAACTGAAGAAGAAAGAGCGGCACTGGGTCATGGAGGACCGGCTCAGGCTGGAGATGCTGCATGCCATCTGTGCCGGAGATCCCCGCCTGCGGGTGGATGAGAGCGAGATGCAGGCAGACTGCCGTACCTTTGAGACCATGTGTCTCATTCAGGAGAAGCTGCCCGACGTGAAGCTCTTCTTCCTGATGGGAATGGACAAACTGTACGTCGTGCCGCGCTGGTATGAGATCGAGGCATTTGTGGAGCGTTTTGACTTCCTGGTGGTCCAGCGGGGCCAGCCGCCTCTGGAGAAGGTTCTGGAGGGCAACGACTTCCTCCGGGCGCATCGGGATGCGTTCCACACCTTCCAGGCGCCGGAGGGCCTGTCTGAGATCAGCTCCTCGGCGCTGCGCAGCGGACTGCGGGCCAAGGATAACAGCGTCCGCGCTTGGCTGCGGCCTGAGGTGTGGTCCATTCTGGAAAAGAACGGCTATTACGGACTGGGAGACTGCATTGACGAGTTCCGGGAGGATTACCGCTTCCTGAGCAACTTCTATCCCTCTGTGATCCGGTATCAGGGTCTGACCTATCAGAACGCGGAGGCCGCGTTCCAGGCCCAGAAATGCCTGGACCCGGAGGTGCAGGTCCAGTTCTGCGAGATGATCCCCGCCAAGGCCAAGGGCATCGGCCGCCGGGTCCCCCTGCGGGCGGACTGGGAGGCGGTCAAACTGACGGTCATGCTGGACGTGGTGCGGGCCAAGTTCACCCAGAACCCCGACCTGGCCGGGCGTCTGCTGGAGACCGGCGACAAGGTGCTCATGGAGGGCAACAAGTGGGGAGACACCTTCTGGGGTATGGACCTGCGCAGCCGGCGGGGTGAAAACCACCTGGGCAAGATTTTGATGCAGGTCCGGGCGGAGCTGCTGGAAGCCATGGAGAAATAAGGAGGAATGAACGATGGAGCGGGCCTATGATCTGACGCTGGCGGCGGCCTTTCTGCGGGGCCGTGCCGCCCGATTGGGGCGGGAGGACATCCTGCCGGCCCGCCTGAGAGCGGGCGCGCCGCTGACAGAGGAGGATCTGGCCCGCCTCCCCGCCTGTTTTGAAGCGCTGAGCGGCAAGCTGTATACCTTCAAGCGGGGACACGAGGAAATGCCCCGGGTAAAAAAGGTCATGGGCTTTCTGCGGTCCGTGCAGCCGGAAAATCTGCTGGACGTGGGCAGCGGGAGAGGGGTGTTTCTCTTTCCGTTTTTGAGGGCCTTTCCCTGGGTGGAGGTGACCTCCATTGACCTGCTGCCCCACCGGGTGGCGCTGATGGACGATCTGCACCGGGGCGGGGTGACCCGGCTGACGGCGGCGCAGGCTGATCTGTGCCTCCAGCCCTTCCCCGACGGGCGCTTTGATGTGGTCACCCTGCTGGAGGTGCTGGAGCATATCCCGGATGTGGAGCGGGCGGTACGGGCGGCGGTGCGGATGGCCAGACGCTATGTGGTGGTCACCGTGCCGTCCAAGCCGGACGACAACCCGGAGCACATCCACCTCCTGACCAAGGAGCGGCTGACGGAGCTTTTCCGTCAGGCGGGATGTACCAAGCTGCACTTTGACGGCGTATTGGGCCATTTATTTTTGGCGGCGAAGATAGGAGTGTAAAAAATGATGAGATATTATGAGGTATTTGGTTATCGTAAGCCGGTGATCGCCATGCTGCACATGAAGGGCGACGCCAGAAAAAGCCCGCTGGAGCGGGCCAAGGAGGAGACGGAGCTCTATCTGAGCCGCGGCGTGGACGCGGTGCTGGTGGAAAATTATTTCGGCTCGGCGGAGGATTGCCGGCAGGTGCTGGACTGGCTGAGCCGTCAGAGCGGCGCCCTGTGCTACGGTGTGAACATTTTGGGGGATATGGACCTGGGCTTCCGCCTGGCCCGGGAGTACGGCGCCGCCTTTCTCCAGCTGGATTCGGTCTGCGGCCATCTGGCGCCCTTTCAGGACGATCTGTTTGCCCGGAAGCTGGCCCAGCTGCGGAAAACCTTCGACGGGGCGGTATTGGGCGGGGTACGCTTCAAGTATCAGCCCGTCTGCTCGGGCCGGACGGAGGAAGAGGACCTGCGCCTGGGGATGGAGCGCTGCGACGCCGTTGTGGTGACCGGTACCGGCACCGGTATCGGCACCCCTGTGGAAAAGATGCGGCGCTTCCGCAAGACCCTGGGGGACTTTCCCATGGTGGTAGGGGCCGGCTGCACGGTGGAGACGGTGCCCGAGACCTTTGAAGTGGGAGACGGGGCTATTGTGGGCAGTTATTTTAAGGAGGCCCACAACGCCATGGGAGATGTGGAAGCGGCCTATGTGGCGCGCTTCCTGGAAGCGAAACGTCAATGGGAGAGGAGTCGAGTATCATGGAACAGATCATAAAATATCCCCGCACCCCCCATCTGGAGGGGTCGCGGCTTCAGCCGGGGGACGAGGACCTGTCCCAGATCCCCTTTTCGGAGATCGCCGGCTGTCCTCTGGCGGTGGAGGAGAAGTGTGACGGAGCCAATACGGCCATTTCCTTTACGCCGGAGGGAGAACTGCGCATCCAGAGCCGGGGCCACTATCTGACCGGCGGCTATCGGGAGCGGCATTACGCCATGCTCAAGCAGTGGGCGGGCGTCCAGCAGGAGGCGCTTTATGCGGTGCTGGGCAGCCGGTACATTATGTACGGCGAGTGGATGTACGCCAAGCACACGGTTTTTTATGACGCGCTTCCCCACTATTTTGTGGAATTTGATGTGCTGGATCGGGAACAGGACTGCTTTTTGGATACGCCGTCCCGGCAGAAGCTGCTGGCGGGACTGCCGGTGGTCTCGGCCCCGGTATTGGCCCAGGGGAGATTCAGCCGGCTGGAGGACCTTCTGGCGCTGCTGGGACCTTCCCGGTATATTACGGCGGATCATCAGGCGTCTCTGCGGGAGGCCTGCCGACGGGCGGGCGTGGACCCGGAGCGGCCCATTCGGGAGACCGACCCCAGCACCCGGATGGAGGGGCTTTACCTCAAGGTGGAGGAGGACGGGCAGGTCAAGCGCCGGCTCAAATATGTGCGGGCGTCCTTTTCCCAATGCGTGGATCAGAGCGGCAGCCACTGGCTGGACCGCCCCATCATCCCCAACCTGCTGTCCATCCCTGTTGAGCGGCTGTTCGCCCCTACGCTGGAAGAGGAGAAAACGTAATGGAGAGCTGTGAAGGGCTGTTCCGGGCCTTTCCCACCGGCCCGGACTGGCGGATCGACTGGGCGTACCTGGAAAGGGAGAGCCCGTTGGCGCCGCTGGCGGCGGAGATGAAGTCTGCGGCCCAGGAGAAGCGCTGGCACGGAGAGGGGGACGTATGGACCCACACCCGGATGGTCTGCGAGGCGCTGGCGTCGCTGGAGGAATTCCGGACGCTGGCGGAGGCGGACCGGCTGGCGCTTTTCCTGGCGGCCCTCCTCCACGACGTGGGTAAGACCCGCTGCACCCGCCTGGAGGAGGGATGTCTGACCTCTCCCCATCACGGCGCGGTGGGGGCCAATCTGGCCCGGGCGCTGCTCTGGCGGGAACTGGATCTGGCGGGAACGGCGGAAAAGCAGCGGCTCCGGGAGACGGTGTGTCAACTTGTCCGCTACCACACCGCGCCGGTCCATCTCTGGAAGGAGGAGGAAAAAACCCGTCTGCGCCGCATCGCGGCCAATGGAGCGCTGATCCCCGGTTTCCGGCTGTCCCTGCTCTGTCTGCTGGCCAAGGCGGATCTGCTGGGGCGGGTGGCGGAGGACCGGGAACGGCTGCTGGAACAGGTGGAACTGACAGCCCTGCTGGCCCAAGAGCAGGGCTGTTTTTCCGCGCCGGGCGTCTTTGCCTCGCCCTATGCCCAGCGGGCGTATTTCGCGGGCCGCCTGTCCTGGGCGGGGGACGATCCCTATGACCGGAGCTGGGGCGAGGTGATTTTGCTGAGCGGTCTGCCGGGTACCGGGAAGGACACCTGGATCAGCCGGAACTGTCCGGCGCTGCCGGTGGTGTCGCTGGACGTGCTGCGGGCCCAGCTGGGACAGAGCGCCAAGGGAGACCAAAGCGCCGTGGCCGCGGCGGCGCAGGAGCTGGCCCGTTCCTACCTGCGCCGGAAGGAGCCCTTTGTGTGGAACACCACCAGTCTGACGCCGGCGCTGCGGGAAAAGGTGGTGTCGCTCTGTGAGCGCTACGGGGCGGCGGTACGCATCGTTTTTCTGGAGACGGGGTGGGAAGAGGGTCTGCGCCGCAACGGGGAGAGGAAAGCGGAGGTACCCCGGCAGACAGTGGAGCGGATGCTGGAGCGCCTTACGCCGCCGGAGCGGTGGGAGGCGCGGCAGGTGGCGTGGCTGTGTGTCTGAACCGTCTTGAATATCTGAATTTCCTATGTTATACTAACCAGCGTATGGATCCGCATGAGGAAGCATTCAGGCAGAAAAGAGGCGGTACGCATGGTCAGGAACCCTGTTTTGGCCGCGGTGCGGAAGGACGCGGGCGTCCCCTTTGCCATGGTTCCCTCTGCCCTGAAAAGAGAATGAAACGGCGGCCTTTCCGCCCACTGTTTCCGGAAAGGCATACTGACGGAATACGTTCCATCGGTATGCCTTTCTCCATCGGAGCAGGGCGGGGAGGGCGGATCGTGTGTGAAAGGAGCTTTGTGCTTTGGACGGAAATTTGCTCTTGCGTCTGCGGGAACGGTTTGCCGCGCGGCGCGGTTTGAACGCCACCCGGATCGTGGCCCTCTCCTTTGCGGGGATCATCCTGCTGGGCGCGCTTTTGCTGACCCTTCCCATTGCGTCGAAGGATATGCAGAGCGCCGGATTCTTTACCGGCCTCTTCACTGCCACCTCCAGCACCTGCGTTACCGGTCTGATTCTGGTGGATACAGGGGTGCACTGGAGCCTGTTCGGGCAGTTTGTTATTTTGTGTATGCTGCAAATCGGCGGTCTGGGTCTGATGACCATTATTACGATATTTTCTTTAGCCCTTCACCGGCGGATCGGACTTTCGGAGCGCCTGGTGATGGTGAGCACCCTGAACCTCAACGACATGGAGGGCGTGGTGCGGGTGGTGCGCCACGCGCTGATGGGCACCTTTATCATTGAGGGCATCGGCGCGGCGCTGCTGGCCACCCGGTTCATTCCAAAGCTGGGTCTGGCGGAAGGCATCTGGGCCAGCATTTTTCACGCGGTGTCGGCCTTCTGCAACGGCGGCTTTGACGTGGTGGGCGAGAAGTACGGCGCCTTCAGCAGTCTGGCGGGACTCAATGACGACCCGGTGGTGCTGCTCACCACCGGCGGGCTGATCGTCATCGGCGGACTGGGCTTTTTCGTGTGGGAAGACGTGATCCGGGCCAAAAGCTGGAAGAAGCTGAGCCTGTACAGCCGCACGGTGCTGACGGTGACCTTCTGCCTCATTCTGGGCGGCATGCTCTTTGTGCTGGCGGCGGAGTACAATAATCCCGCCACCCTGGGGGACATGCCCCTGTGGCAGAAGCTGCTCAATTCCATCTTTCAGTCCATCACCCTGCGCACCGCCGGATTTGACGCGCTGGGTCAGGGCGGACTGAGCGACGAGACCAAGGCGGTGAGCACCGTGCTCATGCTCATCGGCGGCTCCTCCGGCTCCACTGCCGGCGGCATCAAGACGGTGACGGTGGCGGTGCTGATGCTGGCTCTGCGGGCCAATCTCCTTGGACGGGAGGAGGTCACGCTCCGGGGCAGATCCATCCCCACGCAGAAGGTGATGAGCGCCATGAGCCTGGCGTTGGTTATGGTATTTCTTTTCCTGGCCGGGTCCATTGTCATCACCACGGTGGAGGGTCTGCCCTATATCGACTGCGCCTTTGAGACGGCGTCGGCGCTGGGCACCGTGGGCGTCACCACGGGTATCACGCCCGGCCTGCACCGGTTCTCACAGTCTATTTTGATTCTCTTCATGTATCTGGGCCGTGTGGGTGTGTTCTCGGTGTCGGTTGCCTTTGCGGCGGACCGGCAGACGGCCAAGATCCGCTATCCCAGCGTGGAATTTATGATCGGATAAGGACAGGCGCAAGGCGTTTGTCAGGGAGGTAAATCGTTATGAAAACATTTATCGTAATTGGTCTGGGGCGGTTTGGCACCGCCGTGGCGACGGAGCTTTGTTCGCTGGGCCATGAGGTGCTGGCGGTGGACACCGATGCGGAGAAGATCCAGCGGGTGGCCAATCAGGTGACCCATGCGGTGACGGGCGACGCCCGGGACGCCACGGTTCTGCGCGCCCTGGGCGCCCGCAACTACGACTGCGCGGTGGTGGCCACCGGCGACGATATCGGCAACAGCGCCCTGATCACCCTCAATTTGAAGGAACTGGGCCTCAAGCAGATCATCTGTAAGGCCCAGAGCCATGTGCACCGCAAGGTGCTGGAGAAGATCGGGGCCGACCGGGTGGTTTTTCCCGAGTACGAGACCGGCCTGAAACTGGCGCAGGGTCTGTCCAGCTCCAATATTCTCAACTTTATTGAGCTGTCCGAGGATTACGGCATCGTGGAGCTGAACACCCCCAGAAGTTGGCGGGGAAAGACGCTGGCGGAGCTGAACGTGCGGGCCAAATACCATGTCAACATCATTGCCGTACGGGGCGAGGATGAGGAACTGAACATCGCGCCTGGCGGCGACTTCGCCCTTGCCGGCGGTCTGGTGGTGGTGCTGGGCCGGATGGAGTATATCAACCGGCTCCACGATCTGTGATGGCGGCGCCCGAACGGATCACCAGCCGGCAAAATCCGCTGGTCCTCCACATCCGCCGGCTGGGCGCGGAGCGGAAATACCGCAAAAAGCAGGGCGCTTTTCTGGTGGAAGGGGATAAACTGGTGGGGGAGGCGCTGCGCTGGCTGGGCAGTCCGGAGGTACTCGTCTATACCGAGGGCCACCGGCCGCCGGAGGGCCTGGGGCCGGAGACCCGGCTGGTGGAGGTGCCCGCGGAGCTGATGGCCCATCTCTCCACGGTGGAGACCCCCCAGCATCTGCTGGCGGTCTGCCCGTTGCCGGAGGCGGCCTTGCCTGAGCGGCTGTCCGCCGGCTCTTATCTGGTGCTGGACGGGGTGCAGGACCCGGGCAATGTGGGCACCATCTGGCGCACCGCCGACGCCTTCGGGGCGGACGCCCTTATTTTGCTGCCCGGCTGCGCGGACCCTTTTTCACCCAAAACGGTGCGCGCCTCCATGGGGGCCTGCTTCCGCCTGCCGGTGTGGGCGGCGGAGCTGGACGAGCTGACCGGCCGTCTGGACCAGGCCGGGATCTCCCTGTGGGCCACGGCCCTGCGGGACGACACCGCCGATGTGCGGGCCGTCTCCCTGCGGGGGACGGCGGTGGTCATCGGCAGCGAGGGACGGGGGGTGTCCGACCGGACGCTGGCGTGCTGCGCCGGTACGGTGAAGATCCCCATGCGCACCCGGTGCGAGTCGCTGAACGCGGCGGTGGCGGCGTCGGTGGTTTTGTGGGAAATGGCACGGTAGAGAATTAGAAATAGAGAAGCGTTTTCTATGGCATCGCACTCCGGATAGAGAGAAAGGGAGGCGTTCCCATGGCGACTTTGAAGTATTGGCTGTGGCTGACCACCCGGGCGGGTCTGCGTACCGGGGAGGCGGCGGCTTTGGCCCAGCGGTTTGGCGGGGCGGAGCGGGTCTATTTTGCAGACCGGGCGGAGTTTGACCTGCTGCGGCTGCCCCGTGGGCTGAAGGAGAGCCTGGCCGACAAGGATCTGGGCATCACCGACAAGATTTTGGAGCAGTGTGACCGGCTGAACATCCGGCTGCTCACCATGCAGGACGCGGAATATCCCGAACGCCTGCGGCAGATCCGGGAGCCGCCCGCGCTGCTGTATGTGAAGGGGAAGCCCATGCGGGTGGACGAGGCGGTAACGGTGGCGGTGGTAGGGGCCCGGCGGGCCAGCGATTACGGCTGCCGGGTGGCCGCCGATCTGACGGGACGGCTGAGCCGCGCGGGCGTGGTGCTGGTGTCCGGCATTGCCCAGGGCATCGACTCCGCCGGCCTGCGGGGCGCTTTGCGGGCCGGCGGCCGGGTGATCTCGGTGCTGGGCGGCGGCATTGATGTGGTGTGGCCCCCTTCCAGCGCGGGCCTGTTTGCCGATATCGGCGTGATCGGTACGCTGGTCAGCGAATATCCCCCCGGCACCCCCACCGAAGGCTGGCATTTTCCCATCCGCAACCGCATCCTGGCGGGACTTGCCCAGGGCGTGGTGGTGGTCGAGGCGGGTAAGCGCAGCGGCGCGCTGATTACCGCCCGCCTGGCGCTGGAGGAGAACCGGGACGTTTTTGCCGTACCCGGTCCGGTGGACGCCATCCGCAGCGCCGGGGCCAACGCCCTCATCCAGAGCGGGGCCAAAATGGTGTGCGACGCGGAGGATGTGCTGGAGGATTACCGCCAGGTTTATCCCGACCGGCTGCGGCGGGAGCGGGAGAGCGCGGCGTTGGTGCGCCGTTCCGGCCCACGCCGTCCGAAGCCCGTTTCGCCGCCGGAGAAACTGGAAGAGACTGACAAAAGGATTGACAAGGAGCCGGAAAGCGCTTATAGTACCTTGCAAAATGATACGACGCCTGTTACCCAGGAGGAAACGGCCCTGTTGGCGGCCATGAACGGGGAGAGCCTGTGTCCGGACGAGCTGGTGGAGCGGACGAGACTGTCCGCCAGTCAGGTGCTGTCGGCCCTGACATTGCTGCAGGTACGGGGCGCGGTGTTGGCGGTCCGGGGCAACCGGTTCCGGGCGGCGGAGCAAGGGAAGGCATAGGGGGAGGGCCGGCGGACGCCAGAGGAGCGGACCGACCTCCCCAGGCGGCGGAGGACGCCGCAGGATATAGGAGGTAGGAATTCAGTGGCGAAAACCAATCTTGTGATCGTGGAGTCACCGGCCAAAGCCAAGACCATCGGCAAATATCTGGGTCCCGGCTATGAGGTCAAGGCATCCATGGGCCATGTCCGCGACCTGCCCAAGAGCAAGCTGGGGGTGGACGTGGAGCACGGTTTCCAGCCGGACTATCAGCCCATCAAGGGGAAGGAGGAGGTCATTGAGGACCTCCAGAAGGCGGCCAAGAAGAGCGAACGGGTCTATCTGGCCACCGACCCGGACCGGGAAGGAGAGGCCATTTCCTGGCATCTGAAGGAGCTGCTGGGCATCCCGGACGACAAGACCTACCGGGTCACCTTTAACGAGATCACCAAAAAGGTGGTAAATGACTCCATCGCCGCGCCCAGGGCCATCGACCAGAACCTGGTGGACGCCCAGCAGGCCCGGCGCATTCTGGACCGCATCGTGGGCTATCAGCTCTCCCCGCTGCTGTGGAAGAAGATTCGACGGGGCCTGTCCGCCGGACGGGTCCAGTCGGTGGCCACCCGGCTGGTGGCCGAGCGGGAAGGGGAGATCCGCGCCTTCGTGCCCCAGGAATACTGGTCGCTGGATGTGGAGCTGGAGCGCATCGCCCCCAATCTGGGCCGGTTCAAGGCGGCTTTTTACGGCCGGGAGAAAAAGCTGGAGCTCCACAGCCGGGAGGAGGTCCAGACCGTGGTGGACGCGGTGAAGGACGCGCCCTTTACCGTCCGCGGCGTCAAGCGGCAGGAAAAGCAGCGCAATCCCGCCCCGCCCTTTACCACCTCCACCCTCCAGCAGGAGGCCAGCCGAAAGCTGAACATGACCCCCAGGCGCACCATGTCCATCGCCCAGCAGCTCTATGAGGGCGTGGACATTGACGGCGAGGGTACCGTGGGTCTCATCACCTATATGAGAACCGACTCCCTCCGCCTCTCCGACGAGGCCACCGCCGCCGCCCGGGATTTTATTCTGGGGCGCTACGGCGAGAGCTATTATCCCGGCAAGGCCCGGCATTATAAGACGAAATCCGGCGCCCAGGACGCCCATGAGGCCATTCGTCCCTCTGACGTGAATCTGACGCCGGAGCAGGTGCGCAAGGATCTGACCCAGGAGCAGTACCGGCTCTATAAGCTGATCTGGAGCCGTTTTCTGGCCTGTCAGATGTCCTCCGCCCTCTATGACAGCGTGACCATCGACGTGGAGAGCGCCGGCTATCATTTCCGCGCCAACCACGCCTCGCTGAAATTTTCCGGCTATATGGCGGTCTATGTGGAGGGCAAGGACGAGGACGAGGAGGCTCCTCAGTCCCCCCTGCCCGACCTGAAGGAGGGGGAAGTGGTCAGACTGGACAAGACCAGCCCCGAGCAGCACTTCACCCAGCCGCCCAGCCGTTATACCGAAGCCACCCTCATCAAGGCGCTGGAGGAGAAGGGGATCGGCCGGCCGTCCACCTATGCCCCCACCATTTCCACCATTCTGGACCGGGAATACGTGGTCAAGGAGGGGAAATATCTGCGTACCACGCCTCTGGGCGAGGTGGTCAACGACCTGATGAAGGAGAAATTCCCCGATATCGTGGATACCGCCTTTACCGCCAACATGGAGGAGCGGCTGGACGAGGTGGAAGAGGGGAAGGAAAACTGGCGGGACATCCTGTCCAGCTTTTACGGCGGCTTTTCCCAGGAGCTCCAAACCGCCGAGCAGGACACCGAGCGCATCAAGGTGCCCGACGAGGTGTCCGACGTGATCTGTCCCAAGTGCGGGCGGAACCTGGTCTTTAAGTCGGGCCGGTTCGGCCGGTTTTTGGCCTGCCCCGGCTGGCCGGAGTGCGACCATACCCAGCCCATCGTCATCGAAATGCCGGGCAAATGTCCCAAGTGCGGGGGTAAAATTTTGAAAAAGACCTCCAAACGGGGATTTGCCTACTACGGCTGTGAGAATAATACCAATAAGGACGAGGCCCGCAAGTGCGATTTCATGACCTGGGACGTGCCGGTGAAGGAGGTCTGTCCCTCCTGCGGGCAGACCCTGTTCAAAAAATCCGGCCGGGGCTTTAAGAAGCCCTTCTGCATCAACCCGGAGTGCCCCAACTTCCTGCCGGAGGACCAGAGGGGGTACAAGAAAAAGACCGCCGCCGCGGAGACGCCGGCCGAGGGCGCGCCGCCGGAGGAAGAGAAAAAGCCCGCCAAGAAAACGGCGGCGAAAAAGACTGCGGAAAAAAAGACAGGCGAAAAAAAGACCGCCAAAAAAGCGGCGGAGAAGAAGCCGGCGGAGAAAAAAACCAGGAAAACCACCGCCAAAAAGACCGCCTCCAAGCCGGAGGGGGAGGCGTGAGCGGAGAGACAGAAAAAGCGAGGTAAGTATGGAACCAGTGATCGTAATCGGCGCGGGGCTGGCCGGGTGTGAATGCGCCTGGCAGCTGGCCCGGCGGGGCATCCCCGTGGTGCTCCACGAGATGAAGCCCACAAAGATGACGCCCGCCCACCACAGCGAGGCGTTTGCCGAGCTGGTATGCTCCAACTCCCTCCGCTCCGACCAGCTGGAGAACGCGGTGGGACTTTTGAAGGAGGAGCTGCGCTGTCTGGGGTCCCTGATCCTGGCCTGTGCCGATACCCACCGGGTGGAGGCGGGAGGCGCGCTGGCGGTGGACCGCCACGGCTTTGCCCGGGCGGTGACCCAGACTGTCCGGAACCATCCCCTCATCACTGTGGTGGAAGGGGAGGTCACCGCTCTGCCCGAGGAGGGACAGGTGGTGGTGGCCTCGGGACCGCTGACCTCCGACGCCCTCAGCGCCCACATCCAGGCCCGCTATCCCCAGCAGCACAGCCTAAATTTTTACGACGCCGCCGCGCCGCTGGTGACCTTTGAGAGCGTGGACATGGAGCAGGCCTGGTTTGCCTCCCGGTACGACAAGGGGACCGCCGATTATATCAACTGTGCCCTCACCGCCCAGGAGTACGCCGCTTTCTGGGAGGCGCTCTGTCAGGCGGAGGAGGCGCCGGTCCACGGCTTTGAGGACAGCGGCGTTTTCGAGGGCTGTATGCCGGTGGAGGTGATGGCCCGGCGGGGGGTGGACACCCTGCGCTATGGCCCCCTAAAACCCCGGGGACTGAAGGACCCCAAAACCGGTCAGGAGCCCTACGCTGTGGTGCAGCTCCGGCGGGACAACGCCGAGGGAAGCATTTATAACCTGGTGGGCTTTCAGACCCATTTGAAATGGCCTGAACAGCGGCGGGTCTTTTCCATGATTCCCGCGCTGAAAAACGCGGAGTTTGTCCGCTACGGCGTAATGCACCGCAACACCTACCTGGACTCGCCCCGGCTGCTGGACCGCTATTACCGGGTGCGTACCGAGCCGCGTATCTGCTTTGCCGGCCAGATCACCGGCGTGGAGGGCTATGTGGAGTCCACGGCTTCGGGCTGTCTGGCGGCCATTGAGCTGGCCCGCCGTCTGGAGGGGAAAAAGCCGGCTGATTTTCCCCGGGAAACCGCCATCGGCGCGCTGGCGCTCTATGTCAGCGATGAGAGCGTGGTTGACTTTCAGCCCATGAACGTGAATTTCGGCATCATTCCTCCCCTGGGCTATAAGGTGAAGGGGCGCGGAAAGCGCAACAAGAACGCGGAGCTGAGCCGCCGGGCGCTGTCGGCGCTGGCGCTGGTGGAGACCTGAATATCCGGTGGGGCCGGCCTTTATGGCGGCCTGCTGTGTATCCCGCAGCCGTGCGGGCGACCACAGGGGCCGCCTCGATCTGACCCGAGAAAGCGGGGCGGCGTGGTAAAAAATATATCCAAAGAACAAGAAAGAAGGATTGCGACGTTATGAAGATCATTGTGGACGCCATGGGCGGCGACAACGCGCCCTCATCCAACGTCAAAGGCGCGCTGGCCGCGGTCAAGGATTTGGGCGTGGAGGTGATCCTGGTGGGCCGCGGGGAGGAGATCCTGGCGGTCATGCAGGAGGAAGGACTCAAGGAGCCGCCCGCCGGCGTGGAGATTGTCCACGCCTCCGAGGTGGTGGAGGTCTGCGACAACCCCTCCACGGCGTTCCGGGAGAAGAAAAACTCTTCTCTTACCGTGGGGCTCAATCTGCTGCGGGACGGAAAGGGAGACGCCTTTGTGTCGGCAGGCAGCACCGGCGCCCTGCTCTCGGCGGCCACACTGATTATCAAACGCATCAAGGGCATCCGCCGGGCGGCGCTGGCTCCGGTGATCCCCACGGGGAACGGCGGCGCGGTGGCGGTGGATGTGGGGGCCACGGCGGAGTGTACGCCGGAGTATCTGCTGCAATTCGCCTTCATGGGCTCCTATTATGCCGAGCATGTGCTGGGCCGTCCGGAGCCTCGGGTGGGGCTTTTGAACATCGGCGCGGAGCCCTCCAAGGGCACCGACCTCCAGCGGGAGACCTACAAGCTGCTGGAGCAGGCGGACAAGTCGGGCCGCATCCACTTTGTGGGCAACGTGGAGAGCAAGGAGGCCGTGCTGGGAGCGGTGGACGTCATCGTGGCCGACGGTTATTCGGGGAATATTTTCCTCAAAACCATGGAGGGTACCGGCAGCTTTTTGGGCAAAAAGCTCAAAGAGGTCTTTCAGAAGAACCTGGTGACCAAGCTGGGGGCGGTGCTGGTCTCCGGCGGGCTGCGCGCCTTCAAGAAGATCATGGACCCGGGGGAGGTGGGCGGCACCGCCTTTATCGGTATCTCCAAGCCGGTCATCAAGGCCCACGGCTCCTCCGACGCCCACGCCATCCACAGCGCCATCCGGCAGGCGGCCAAGGTGGCCTCTTCCGGCATCATCGAGGACATCGCGGAGAACGTGGATCATATGCGCATTCACCCGGAAGAGCGGGAAAAATAAGCGGCGCCATGGGGCAGAGTTCATAAAATTTTGCCCCCGGGAAAAAAATTTCAAAAGACCTATTGACACGGAGCCATATCTTGCCTATTATGTTTATGCAATGAATGCGTTCCCGAAAGAACGACCAGATAGGAGTAGATTGACATGATTTTTGAAAAGATCGTTTCCCTGCTGTCCGAGCAGCTCGGCGTGGACGCCGAGAGCATCACCATGGAGACCTCCTTTGAGGAGCTGGGCGCTGACTCCCTGGACGTGGTTGACCTGACCACCGCCGTGGAGGAGGCCTTCAACCTGGAGAGCCTGGCTGATGAGAGCCTGTCCGAGATCACCACCGTGGGCGACTTCGTGAACTTCCTGAAGACCAAGGTGGACGAGGAGTAATTCGGATCGACCGGAAAACTGCGCCCCGCTCCGGCGGGGCCTTTTTCTTTGAGTAAAAGACCAAGGAGGAGAGCGGATGCAGGCACTGGAGGAAAAGCTGGGGTACACATTCCGGGACCCCGCCCTGCTGGACAACGCGCTGACCCACAGTTCTTATGCCAACGAGAACCGGGCCGCCGGCGCCCAGAGCAATGAGCGGCTGGAATTTCTGGGCGACTCGATTTTGGGTATGGTGACGGCGGACTATCTCTACCGGACCCACCCCGACCTGCCGGAAGGGGATCTGACCCGGACGCGGGCGGCGCTGGTGTGCGAGGAGAGCCTGGTGGAGGTGGCGCAGGCCTGGGGACTGGGCCAGTTTTTGAAGCTGGGCCGGGGAGAGAACGCCGGCGGAGGACGGACCCGTCCGTCCATCCAGGCTGACGCGGTGGAAGCGGTGCTGGCGGCGGTTTTCCTGGACGGAGGCATTGCGCCGGCCCGGCAGATCATCCAGACCTACATTCTGGACGCCGAGGCCGAGCGGGGCCGCAACCGGGACTATAAGACCGCGCTCCAGGAGCTGGTCCAGCGGGAGAGCGGGCAGGTGCTGCGCTACTGTCTGGTGGGCTCCTCCGGTCCGGACCACGCCAAGGTGTTTGCCGTGGAGGTGGAACTCAACGGGAATACTGTGGGACGTGGTCAGGGCCACAGCAAAAAAGAGGCGGAACAAAACGCCGCCCGGGCAGCCATTGCCGCCCTGGAAGGGAAAGGCAAGTAAACATGGGACGCGTATGGGCGTCAAATGGATGGGGGACCGTGGACGCGGTTCCCCATTGGTCTGCTCTGGGAGAAACGGTTTGCAAAGGGCGGCGGCAGTTGATATAATATAGTATTCACATGGTATCACAAGAGAGGTGTACGGTTTGTTTCTAAAGGCGCTGGAGATCCAGGGGTTCAAATCCTTTCCCGACAAAACGGTCCTGACCTTTGGGGAGGACATCACAGCCATCGTGGGCCCCAACGGGTCGGGGAAATCCAACCTGTCCGACGCGGTGCGGTGGGTCATGGGCGAGCAGTCCACCCGGGCGCTGCGGGGCGGCAAGATGGAGGACGTGATTTTCGGCGGCACGGTCAAGCGCCGTCAGCTGGGCTTTGCCGAGGTCTCCCTGGTACTGGATAACGCCGACCGGGCCCTGGCCCTGGACGAGGACGAGGTCATGGTCACCCGCCGCTACTACCGCTCTGGGGAAAGTGAATATTATATCAACCGCCGCACCGTGCGGCTCAAGGACGTAAACGAGCTTTTTATGGACACCGGCCTGGGCCGGGAGGGATATTCCATCATCGGCCAGGGCAAGATCGACGAGATTCTGTCGGTCAAGAGCGCCGACCGCCGGGAGATCTTCGAGGAAGCGGCGGGCATTTCCCGCTACCGCCACCGGAAGGAGGAGGCGGAGCGCCGGCTGGAGCGGACCGAGGAGAATCTGCTGCGCATCGGCGACAAGATCGACGAGCTGGAGTTACAGGTGGAGCCGCTGCGCCAGCAGGCGGAGAAGGCCAAGCGCTTTTTGATCTGCCGGGACGAGATGAGAGGGCTGGAGGTCTCCCTGTGGCTGGAGCAGCTGGACAAGCTGCGGGCGGTGTCGGTCAAGACGGCGGCGGACTGTGACGCGGCCATCCGCCAGCGGGAAGAGGTCCGGAATGCCCAGGAGGCCATGTACGCCGCCGCCGAGGGCTATGCCGTCCAGATGCGGGAGAAGGAGATCGAGGCCGAGCGGGTCCGTCAGGAGATGGCCCGGCGTCAGGAAGAGGCCAGCCAGCTGGAGCGCGCCATCGCGGTGCTCCACACCAACGTGGCCAACAACCGGGAGAACGCCCGGCGGCTGCAAGGGGAGATGGACCGGCAGGCGGAGCGGGACGGCTCTCTGACCGCCCAGATCGCCGAGCGAAGCGCCCGGCTGCAGGAGATCGTCCGGGAGCGCACGGCGGTCAAGGAAGAGATTGCGGGCCGGGAAAAGGCCCACCGACAGGCGGCGGAAGAGGCCGGCGTGCTCACCGAGGCTCTGGAGGCGCTGCGCCGCCGGGCAGAGGAGGAGCGGGCCTCCGCCGCCGAGGAAAAGGCGCTTTTGTCCGCCCTGGCCGCCGCGGCTCAGGAGCTGATGGACCGGGACGCCACGCTGCGCTGGGACATCGGCGAAGGGGAAAACCAGCTGCAAGGGGCGCGGGACGATGAGCGGAAGGCCGAAACGGCTCTGGAACAGGCGAAAGAGGACCGGGACAGCCTGACCAACGTGATCCAGGGCTACACCCTGCGCCTTCAAAGCCGGGAGAAGAAGGAGCGGGAGAGCGCCGACCGGCGGATGAAGCTGCAAATGGAGGCCAACGGCCTGCAAACCCGCATCCACATGCTTGCCGAGATGGAAAAGGTCTATGAGGGCTACTCCAAGGCGGTGAAGCTGGTGATGGGGGAGGCCGAGCGGGGCCGCCTGCGGGGCGTCCGGGGCCCGGTGGCCGGGCTTTTGCAGGTGCCGGACCTCTATACCGTAGCCATTGAGACCGCTTTGGGGGGCGCCATGCAGCATCTGGTGGTGGAGCGGGAGGAGGACGGCAAAAGCGCCATTTTGTGGCTCAAGCGCCGGGAGGGCGGCCGTGCCACCTTCCTGCCCATGGACGCCATCCGGCCCGCGGACTTTCGGGACCGGGGCGTGGAGGGAGAACCGGGCTTTGTGGGGATGGGGGACGCCCTCATCACCTTTGACCCGGCGTACAGCCGTATTTTTTCCAATCTGCTGGGCCGGACGGTGATCGCCGACCAGATGGACAGCGCCATTGTCATGGCCCGCAAGTATGGCCACCGCTTCCGCATCGTGACCCTGGACGGTCAGGTCCTCAACCCCGGCGGCTCCATGACCGGCGGCTCTTCCAGCCGTTCGGCGGGCATTCTGAGCCGGGCCAATGAGCTGGCCCATCTGCGCACCCAGGCGGAGGAGGTGGAGCGGCGGCTGGGCCAGGCGGTGCGGGAGGCCGAGCAGACCGCCAGAGAGGCCAACGCCGCCCGCTATGAGCTGGAGACGGCCAGGGAAAAGCAGCGGGAACGGGAGAGCGAGATCAGTACCCTGGAAGAGCGGCGGGGCAATCTGAGCCGCCGCCGGGCAGAGCTGGAAGAGGGCCAGCGGCAGCGCCGCGGAGAGCTGGAAAAGCTGGTGGAGCGGGCCGCCCAGACCGAGAGAGACACGGAAAGGGTACGGGCGCGGATCGAGGCGCTGGAAGGGTCCGTCGCCGCCTTCCAGGCCGAGGCCCAGGGCAAGGAGGCGGGCCAAAGCGCCGTCCGGGCCAAAACGGCCGCGCTGGAAGAGGAAATGGCGCAGCTGAAGCTGCGCCTCACCGCCCTGGAGGCGGAGGAACAGATCTCCGCCCAGTCGGTGGCCGAGCTGGAAACCCTCCGGCAGGACTTGGCGGGGGACCGGGCCCATCGGGCCAGTCTGCTGGCCGACTGTGCCGAACAGGAGGCGGCGCTGCAAGAGGAGATCGGCCGGCAGGAGAAGGACCTGTCAGCCATCCGGCGGGAAAATCAGGGCCGGGAGGAGACCATCACCCGGCTGGGGGAGGAGAAGCTGGCCCTGGAGGGCAAGCGCAACCAGGCCGATCGGGAGAGCCGGGAGAAAAACACCCAGCTCCTCCAGCTGGAACGGGAGGTCTCCTTCCTGGAGCAGAAGCGGGCCGCCAATGCCCAGGAGGAAAAGGGAATCCTGGACCGGCTGTGGGAGCGGTACGAGCTGACCCACGAGGCGGCCCAGGCCCAGCGCCTGCCCCTGGAGAGCGTACCCCAGGCCCAGCGCCGGGTGGCCGAACTGAAAAAGACCATTTCCGGCCTGGGCAATATCAACCTGGACGCCATCGAGGAATTCGAGCGGGTCAATGAGCGGTATACCTATCTCACCGACCAGCGGGACGACGTGCGCAAGTCCAAGGGAGAGCTGGCGGGCATCATCACCCAGCTCACCGAGGAGATGAAGCGGATCTTTGCCGAGCAGTTCAAGGCGCTGAACACCGCCTTCGGGCAGACCTTCCGGGAGCTCTTCGGCGGCGGACGGGCCGCGTTGGAGCTGGAGGACCCGGAGGATATCCTCAACTGCGGCATTGAGATCCGGGTCCAGCCGCCGGGCAAGACCTTAAAGATTCTGACCCTGCTGTCGGGCGGTGAGAAGGCCTTTGTGGCCATCGCCCTCTACTTTGCCATTTTGAAGGTGCGCCCCACTCCCTTCTGCGTCATGGACGAGATCGAGGCGGCCCTGGACGACGCCAACGTGGTCCGCTATGCCCGCTATATGCGCAGCATGGCCAGCAGCACCCAGTTCATCGTCATCACCCACCGCCGGGGCACCATGGAGGAGGCCGACGTCCTCTACGGCGTGACCATGCAGGAGGAGGGCGTGAGCCGCATCCTGACCATCAATCTCAACGATGTACAGGAGGAATTGGGGATTTCTTGAGAAAACCGGCGATTTTTTGGAGCATGAGGGAACTTTCCGCTCCTTCCGCCGTCTATAAAAAGAAGGCGTTTCGGCCTTCGGAGAAAGGAAACGGAGACATGGGTTTTTTTGACAAAATCAAGGCGGGACTCACCCGCACCAAGGAGAACATCGGCCGGTCCTTTGAGACGCTTTTTTCCGGCGAGATGACGGAGGACCTGTACGACGAGCTGGAGGAGGCCCTGATTCTGTCGGACATGGGGGCCGAGCGGGCCATGGAGGCGGTGGAGGAGCTGCGCCGCCGGGTGAAGGCGGAGAAGATCCGGGACGCCGGCGAGGGCCGGGCCTGCCTGCGGGCCATTCTCACCGAGCTTTTACAGGTGGGCGATCCGGCGCTGAAGCTGGATACCCGGCCGTCTGTGGCCCTGTTCATCGGGGTGAACGGAGTGGGCAAGACCACCACCATCGGCAAGCTGGCCGCCCAGCTCAAGGGCGAGGGCAAGCGGGTGATGATGGCCGCCGCCGACACCTTCCGGGCCGCCGCCGCCGATCAGCTGGAAATCTGGTCGGAGCGGAGCGGAGTGGACCTGGTGCGCCAGCACGAGGGCGCCGACCCGGCCGCGGTGGTGTTTGACGCTTTGTCCGCCGCCAAGGCCCGCAATACCGACGTAATTTTGGTGGACACCGCCGGACGGCTCCACAACAAGCAGAATCTGATGAACGAGCTGGGCAAGATCAGCCGCATCCTGGAACGGGAGCTGCCCGGCGCCGACCGGGAGACCCTGCTGGTGCTGGACGCCACCACCGGACAAAACGGCCTCATCCAGGCCAAGCAGTTCAGCGACGTGGCGGGCATCACCGGCATCGTGCTCACCAAGCTGGACGGCTCGGCCAAGGGCGGCATCGTCATCGCCATTGCCCAGGAGCTGGGGGTGCCGGTGAAGTTCGTGGGCGTGGGCGAGGGGATCGACGATCTCATGCCCTTTGACGCGGAGCGTTTTGTCCAGGCATTCGTGTAATTTTGTCCATCATTCCAGAGAGACACAGAAAGGAAGGCTGTTATTATGCCCCGTATTGACGGACGGACCGCCGCCCAGCTGCGGCCGGTGGAGATCATTCCCCATATCAACAAATTTGCCGAGGGCTCCTGCCTCATCCGCTGCGGCAACACCCATGTGCTGTGTACCGCCAGCGTGGAGGACCGCACGCCCCCCCATGTGCCCGAGGGAGAGGGTTGGGTGACGGCGGAGTATTCCATGCTGCCCCGGGCCAACCGGGAGCGCTCCAAGCGGGACGTGGCCAAGCTGAAGCTCTCCCCCCGTTCGGCGGAGATCCAGCGCCTGGTGGGCCGTTCCCTCCGGGCGGTGGTGGACATGGCCGCTTTGGGAGAGCGGAGCATCACCATCGACTGCGACGTGCTCCAGGGGGACGGCGGTACCCGTACCGCCTCCATCACCGGCGGTTTCGTGGCGCTGGCCCTGGCCTGCCGCAAGCTGATGCTGGAGGGCAAGCTGGACAAGATGCCCCTCACCGGCTATGTGGCGGCGGTGTCCGCCGGCATCGTGAGGGAGGAGCCGCTGCTGGACCTGTGCTATGAGGAGGACTCCTCGGCCCAGGTGGATCTGAACTGCGTGATGGACGATCAGGGACGCCTCATTGAGATTCAGGGCACCGGCGAAGGCCGGCCCTTTACCATCGAGGAGCAGCGCAAGCTGGTGGAGCTGTGCGCCGGCGGCATCGCCCAGCTGCAAAAGCTCCAGAAGGACATTGTGGGGGAGCTTTGAGATGAAGCTGGTACTGGCGAGTAAGAACGAGAAGAAGCTCAAAGAGCTGCGGGATATCCTGTCCGCCCAGGGGGTGGAAGTGGTGTCCGAGGCCGACGTGGGCGTGGATGTGGAGGTGGAGGAGACCGGCACCACCTTTGCCGAAAACGCCTATTTGAAAGCCCACGCCGTCATGGAGGCCGCGGGCCTGCCTGCCGTGGCCGACGACTCCGGCCTTTGCGTGGACGCCCTCAACGGCGCGCCGGGGGTCTATTCGGCCCGGTACGGCGGACCGGACCTGGACGACGCGGGGCGGTACCGGCTGCTGCTGGAGAACATGAGAGGGCAGCTGGACCGGCGATGCAAATTCGTCTCGGCCATCTGCTGCTGCTTCCCGGACGGCACAAAGGTGGAGGCCCAGGGCGAGTGCGCCGGCACGCTGGCCTATGCGCCCCGGGGAACGGACGGCTTCGGGTATGACCCGATTTTCTTCCTGCCGGAGTTAAAAAAGACCTTTGCCCAGCTGACGGCGGAGGAGAAGAACGCCATTTCCCACCGGGGAAAGGCGCTGGCCGCATTCCGGGAAAAATTAAAGGATAAAATTTAAGAAAAGGAGATTTTACATTGGATCTGACAAGTAAGCAGCGTGCCCAGCTGCGCGGACTGGCCAACGGCATCGACACCATCGTGCAGGTGGGGAAGGACGGCATCGGCGACAACCTGGTCAAGCAGGTCAACGACGCCCTGGAGGCCCGTGAGCTCATCAAGGGCCGGGTGCTGGAAAATTCCATGCTTACCGCCCGGGAGGCGGCGGAGGCGCTGGCCAAGGCGGCCCGGGCGGAGGTGGTGCAGGTCATCGGCACGAAGTTCGTGCTCTATCGGCAGAGCCACCGCAAGGACCTGAAAGACCCCATCGTACTGGTCAAGGATCGGAAGAAGCAGTAAGCGCATCACCGGAATCGGGTATCAAGGCATGGGAGGCTGGTAAACATGAGAATCGGTATCTATGGCGGCACCTTCAATCCCCCTCACCAGGGACATCTGCTGGCGGCGCGCTTCGCCCTGGAGGCGCTGGAGCTGGACAGGCTTTTCCTCATCCCCACGGCGGAACCGCCCCACAAGGAGCTTCCCCCTGGGTCTCCCACCTCGGAGGACCGGCTGGCAATGACCGTCATCGCTGCCGATAACCTCTTCTGCCCCGGCATCTCGGTCAGCGACCTGGAGCTGCGTCGCTCCGGCCTGAGCTATACCGCCGACACCATCGAGGCCATCCACCGGCAGTATCCCCAGGATGAGCTGTGGCTGCTGATGGGGGCGGATATGTTCCTCTCCATCCAGAACTGGCATGAGCCGGAGCGCATCATGGCGGCGGCCCACCTGGCGGGCTTCGCCCGGGCGGCCGACCAGGAGGATGTGCTGGACCAGCAGGCCGACTGGCTCCAGGCCAAATACGGAGCCAAGGCCCAGGTGCTGCGCCTCTACGACATGGCGGAGATCTCCTCCACCCAGCTGCGGGAGCTGCTCCTCCGGGACGAAGGGTGGGAGTATCTGGCCGCTCCGGTGCGGGGCTATATTCTCATGCACGGCCTGTACGGCACCCACGCCGATTTGAAGCATTTGAACGTGGAGGACCTGCGGGCCTGTTCCTACTCCATGGTCAAGGCCAAGCGTCTGGCCCATATCCGGGGCACCGAGGAAGAGGCGGTGCGCCTGGCCCGCCGCTGGGGGGCCGACGAGGAGCAGGCCCGGAAGGCGGGCATCCTGCACGACTGCACCAAGTATCTGGAGCTGGAAGAACAGTTGCAATTGTGCGAAAAATATGGTATCGTACTGGACGAATTGGAACAAAAGGCGGTGAAGCTGCTCCACGCCAAAACGGGTGCGGCCATTGCCCGCCATGTGTTCGGTATGCCGGAGGCCATCTGCTCGGCCATTTTCTGGCACACCACCGGACGGGCGGATATGACACTGCTGGAAAAGGTCCTCTATATGGCCGACTATGTGGAGCCCAACCGCCGCTTTGAGGAGGTGGAGGAGCTGCGCCGTCTGGCCTATTCCGATTTGGACGCCGCCGTGCTCCGCGGGTGTGAGCTGAGCATTGCAGATATGGCGGAGCGGGGACAGCCGGTGCACCGGAACACCCGGGAAGCGAGAGATTGGCTGCGGGAGCACTAAAAGAAAGCGAGTCGAGAGAAACATGGACCAGAACAACAGAGAGGGCGCGCGGCTGGGAGAGACCGGCACACAGCGCCCCAAGAAAAAGCGCAGGCGCTGGAAAACCATGACCCGGGCGGAACGGACCCGGCGGGTGGCGATCATTGCGGTGATCGTGGCGGCGGTAGCCGCGGTCATCGCCGCCGGCGTGATGATTACCGGCAAAATGCTGTTCATAAAGCCGGAGATCCCCACCGTGCAGCAGCCCCAGCAGGGGGAAGAGGAGCTCCAGCTGGTGGGGCCCAAGCTCAGCGGAGACCGGAAGAGCAACTTTTTTACCTTCCTGGTCATCGGCCGGGACACCGGCGGCGGCGGCAACACGGATACCATTCTCCTGGCCGCCTATGACGTGGACAATCAGGAGCTCAATGTGATGAGCATTCCCCGGGATACCATGGTCAACGTCTCCTGGGACATCAAACGGATCAACTCGGTCTATAACATGTACGGCGGCGGCGAAGAGGGCATTGAAGCGCTGTGCAACGAGGTCAGCCAGCTGGTGGGCTTTGTGCCCGACTATCAGGTCATCGTGGAATGGGAGGCGGTAGGCGAGCTGGTGGATGCCATCGGCGGCGTTTACTTTGACGTGCCCATTGACATGAACTACGACGACCCCACCCAGGATCTGCACATCCATGTGGACGCCGGCTATCAGCATCTGGACGGCGACAAGGCCATGCAGGTCATCCGCTACCGGCATGACAACATGATCAACGGCGTCATGAAGGGCTACCCCGACGGCGATCTGGGCCGCATTGCCACCCAGCAGGCATTTTTGAAGGCGGTGGTGGAGCAGTGCCTCCAGTTTAAGAATATCACCCGCATCGGCGAGCTGGCCGAGGTGTTCAACAAAAACGTCACCACCAATCTGACCGTCAACAACCTGCTCTGGTTCGGACAGCAGGCCGTAATGGGCAACGAGAAGGACGGAACGCCTCTGGATATGGACAGCGTGAACTTTATGACCATGCCGAACAAGGGCGAGTATGTGTGGAGCCGTACCTATCAGAACAACCAGTCCTATGTGGTGCCCCTGGAAGAGGAGCTGATCGAGATGGTCAACACCTATTTCAACCCCTACGAGGAGGAGCTGACCGACAAGGAACTGGACATTATGAGCGTGGATGAAAACGGCCGCCTCCACTCCACCACCGGAACGGTGGAGGACAGCAAGGCCAACAGCGGGTCCGGTTCAGGCTCCGGCTCCGGTTCTGGTTCCGGTTCCGGGAGCGGCAGCCACGGCGGCACGTCGGGCGGCGAGTTGGTGGTGGAGCCTGTGGTCACGCCCACGCCCCCGGTGTCGGCGGAGCCCAGCCCGGAAGTCCCCGGGAGCAGCGAGGCCCCCACGGAGACGCCGGATGGAGGAAGTGCCGGTGGTGAAACGCCCTCTGACACGCCCAGCCCGGAGCAGACCCCCGGCGGCGGCGCGGTCCCCAGCGCGCCGGTAGAGACCATCCCGGATGGCGAGACGCCCACGTCCGACGGCGGCGGTGAGAGCGGCACGGCAGAGGTCCCGGCCAGCGCGCCGGTGGACGGTGCGGGGAGCGGCGGCGGCACGGTCGCCAATGAAGGGACAGGCGGCGAGACCGTCGCCAGTGAGACGGGAGAAGGGGAGACCGTATTGCCTCCCGAAGCTTACGAATAAGAGAAAAGGAGTATGCCTATGACACCCAGAGAGATTGCCATTTGTGCCGCGAAAGCACTGGACAGCAAGAAGGGCCAGGAGATCAAGGTCCTGGAGACGGGCCATTTGACCACGCTGGCAGACTATTTTGTCATCTGCACCGCCACCTCCACCACGCAGGTCAAGGCGCTGGCTGACGTGTGCGAAAAGAACCTGAAGGAGGCCGGCGAGCCCCCCCACCATGTGGAGGGCCACCGTGGCGGCAGCTGGGTGCTGCTGGACTTCTCTTCGGTGGTGGTCCACATCTTCATGGATGAGACCCGGAAGTTCTACGATCTGGAGCGTCTCTGGAACGACGCCGCCGAGGTGGACCTGAGCCAGGAGCTGGAGCAGGCATAACATGAAAACGCCGCATCTCACTGTTTTATGAGATGCGGCGTTTTTGTCTCCGGAAGGGTCAGGAGGCGTCGGGCCGGATGGCCACCTTGATAACCCCGTCCCGCCGTTCTTCAAAGAGGGCGTAGGCCTCCTCGATGCGGCTGAGGGGGAAGGTGTGGGTGATGAGGGGGGTGGTATCCAGCTTTCCGGCGGCGATGAGGGAGAGGATCTCGCCGCACCGGCAGCCGTCCACTCCGCCGGTCTGGAAGGTGAGATTTTTGCCGTACATTTGGGGCAGAGGCAGGACCTGATCCTGGTCATAGAGGGCTACCACCGTGACCACGGCGTTGGGGCGGGCACACTTCCAGGCCAACTGGAAGGAGTCGGGACCGCCGGCCACCTCCAGCACCCGGTCGGCGCCGCCGTGGCTGGTATGGGTCTGGAGGAAGGCGAGGACCTCCTCCGGGGCGACGGTGTGGACCTGGGGATGGTGGGCGCGGACAAAGGCCCGGCGTCCGGGGTCCCGCTCACAGACCACCACCTGCCGGGGCTGGTGGAGGAGCACACACTGCAAGGTGCAAAGGCCGGTGGGTCCGGCGCCCAGGATCAATACGGTGTCGTCCCGGCCGATATTGGCGATGTCCGCCGCCCAATAGCCGGTGGCCAGGATGTCGCCCACAAAGAGGGCCTGGGCGTCGGTGACGTTGGGTGGGATTTTGTCCAGGCCCTGATCGGCGTAGGGCACCCGAACATATTCGGTCTGTCCGCCGTCAATGCGGCAGCCAAGGGCCCAGCCGCCCTGTGGGTCGGTGCAGTTGTTGACCCAGCCGTTCTGGCAGAAGAAGCAGCGGCCGCAGAAGGTCTCCACATTGACGGTGACCCGGTCGCCGGGCCGGACGGTGGAGACTGCCTGGCCCACCGCCTCCACCACGCCCACCATCTCGTGGCCCACGGTGATGCCGGGCGCCGCCCGGGGCACGGAGCCGTGTTTGATGTGGAGATCGCTGGTGCAGATGCTGGAGAGGGTGACGCGGACGATGGCGTCGGTGGGGTCCAGCAGAGTGGGGCGTGGCTTTTCCACCAGCTGGAAGCGGTGGGGGGAAAGGTATGTATAGGCCAGCATGGAATATGCCTCCAATCGGACGTAATTGTGCGCCGTCAAGCCAGGATGTCTACCCGACTGCCGCCGCTTTTGTCTTTGGTGACCAGAATCTGTTTGTCGATGCGGGTTTTGAGCTCCGAGACGTGGGAGATGATGCCCACCAGCCGGTCGCCCTCGGTGAGCCGGGCCAGGGCCTGGATGGCCTGCTGGAGGGACTCCTCATCCAGGGAGCCGAAGCCCTCGTCCACGAACATGGCCTCCAGGCGGATACCGCCGGCGGAGGACTGGATCTCGTCGGAGAGGCCCAGGGCCAGGGAGAGGGAGGCCTTGAAGGACTCGCCGCCGGAGAGGGAGCGGACGCTGCGCTCGGTGCCGTTGTAGTGGTCGATGACGTCCAGCTCCAAACCGCTCTGGCCGCGGGTACTGCCCGCGCCCACCCGGCGCTTGAGCTCATACTGTCCGCCGGACATGACCAAAAAGCGGAGATTGGCCCGGCGGATGATGCGGTCAAAGAAGGTCATCTGCACATAGGTTTCCAGCATGATCTTTTCCTTGCCGGCGAGCTTGCCGTTGGCAGTGTCGGACAGGGCGGCCACCCATTGGAGGCGCTCCTCCAGCTGTGCCAGCCGGCGGGCCTGCCGGTCCAGGTTCCGCCGGGCGGCGGTATTGGCGTCCAGCCGGGTCTGGATCAGACGGAGAGCGGCGGTTTTTTGCTGCTTGTCGGTTTCCAGAGCGGCTTTGCGCCCGCTTTCCTGCCCGGCGTCAACGGCAGGCATGGACTGGAGGAGGACAGAGAGCCGCTGCATGCTGCCTTCCAGAGCGGCGTGCCGGTTTTGACAGGCGGAGAAGGCGGTGCGGGCTTCCTCCAGGGACTGCCGCAGGGCCTCCTTTTGACGGGCCAGGGCCTCCCGCTGGGCTGTGGCCTGCCGGCGGTCCGGATAGCGCAGCGCGGTGCGCAGCTGGTCCAGCTGATTTTGCAGGGCCTCCTGCCGGCTGTGGGCCGAGGCGGCGGCGGTTTTTTGGCGCAGGACCTCTGCCTCCATGGCGTGGAGCCGCTCCTCCGCCTGAGGGACAAGGGCTTCCAGGGCTTCTTTCCGGGCAAGCTGGGCTTTGGCCCGCTCCCTATCGGCCCTTAGAGCGGTCTGTTCGGTCTCCAGAGCGGTTTTCAGCAGCGCCGCCTCCGACGGCGCCTCCTCCAGGGGGCAGCCCTCCAGCAGGGCGTCCAGCTGACCGCGGAGGCGGTCCTGCAGCTGAAAGAGCTGTCCCTTCAGCTGTCCCTGCCGGTCTCCGGCCTGCGTCAGCTCCTCTTGCAGCTTGGTCAGCTGCTGGGCAAATGCCTTGACCTGGGTCTCCTCCCGGGTAATCTGAGCGTTAAGCTTCTCCTTTTCCGCCAGGGCCGCCTTCGCCTGCTCCATCTCCGCGGTTAGGGCGGCGAGACGGTCGTTTCGCTGCCGGCGGGCCAGGTCCAGCTGTGCCTGGATTGCCTCCCGGCTGGGCTGGTCCACATACCGCTCCATTCGGGCCAGAAGCTGGCCGGTCCGCTCGTCCAGCGCGGTATTCAGCCGGCCGGCCTGGAGACTGGCCTGTGTGGCCTGCTGGCGTGCTTGATCAGCGGCTTTTTTGGCCTGATCCACCGCCTCTTTGGTG
>NZ_JACLZC010000039.1 GCF_016901735.1 Pseudoflavonifractor phocaeensis
CCACGCGATATGCTAAAAATACAGCATCTTTTCTCGCCGCAGTGCAAATTCGTTGCATTGCTATTTGGTGCGCCGTTTTAGCCTGAACTTGTGTACACACTATTTAATATCATGCGGAGATTTTATTGATTGGGGGTGGGAAGAAAAACAGGACCATTACTGATTTGTCAGGGGTAAGGAAATTGTAAAGGTAACCACATGATTTTCAATGGATACGCCGATTGTCCCGCCATGCAGCGTGACAATTTCCTTGGCTATGGCCAATCCAAGCCCCGTACCGCCCGTGTCAGAGGAGCGGGACTGATCTGCCCGATAGAATTTATCGAAAAGAGACGACAAAGCCTCGTCTGGAATATCTTTGTCGCTGTTTTGAAAGCGGATGATAACTTCCTGCTCCACTTTTTCGGCGGAGATTCCAATTTCGGTATGGGGGCCGCTATACGATGCGGCATTTTTTAAGATGTTGCTGAACACCCGCGCCAGCTTCTCCGGATCCGCTTCAACGGTCAAGTCCTCGTTAAGATGCAGCGCGACGGCGTTTCCCCTTTGGGCCAAAACCGGGGACAGTTCATCCGATAATTGGACCAGCATATAATAAAGATCAATATTTTCTTTGGACAAGGCAATTTTTTGCGATTTATACTTTGTAATCTCAAAAAATTGATTTACCATTGTTTCCAACCGGTAGGCTTTTTCCAATGCGATATGAACCCGCGCGGCCCTCTGTTCGGGGGGCATATTGGGCGCTTCCTCCAGCAGATTGAGGTACCCGATGACCGATGTGAGGGGGTGCGGATATCGTGGGCCAAATACATCACCAGTTCGTCTTTCCGCTGTTCGGCCAAGGAGGTTTCCCTTTTTCGCTCCGCCAAAGTCCGCTTTACGGAGTTCAGCTTCCGTTCAAACGGCAGCATTTCCGGCGAAAACTGAATTTGCGCTTCATCGTCTGTCAACAAGGACGCGATCCCCTGATTGATCTCGCTGAAATAGCCGGCAACCCACCGAAAAATTCGCACCATCAATACTGTAAATATCAAAAAAACAGCCGCGGCGAAGAAGATTTCTTTGTTTCCCCGAAAGTAGTCGCTGTAATAATAAAACGCTTCTTCGTGTTTTATTTTGAACATGGCTTCCAGCAGCCACACCACCCAATCGCCAACCCGTTGTTTCCAAATGAAAAGATACAGCCCTGCCACCACCGCGATGGAGGTAATGACATTGATACACACGCGTCGGATGAGTTTGAATTGAAAGGCAAAGTATTCGTCTTTTGGACCAGCTTTCAATTTTGTATCCTACTCCCCATATTGTTTTGATGAATCTGGGCTTGTCCATGCGGTCTCCCAGCTTTTCCCGCAAATGGCGGATGTGAACGGTGATGGTGTTGTTGGATTTGCTGTAATACTCATCCTGCCAAATTTGGTGAAATAAGCGATCAGAGCTGACTACGTTCCCGGAGTTTTCCAGGAGAATGCGCAGGATAGAAAACTCCGTAGGAGTCAGCGCCAAGGGCTTTTCTCCCAAGAAACAAGTATGCGCCTTGATATTCATCGTCAGAGAACCGCAGATAAGCGGATCTCCCGACAAGCCAGAGGAGGTCCCGGAAGCCTCAGAATGCGCGGGATTGTATTTTTGATACCGGCGAAGCTGAGATTTTACCCGTGCGACCAGTTCCAGAGGACGAAAGGGTTTGGTCATGTAGTCATCCGCTCCAAGCGTAAGGCCGGTGATTTTATCCGTTTCAGCGTCTTTGGCTGTCAGCATAATGATGGGGTAGGTATGACGCTCCCTGATTTTCTTACATAGGGTAAATCCGTCCATATCAGGAAGCATGATATCTAAAATTGCAAGATCAATGGGGGCTGCTTCCATACATTGAAGGGCTTCTTGGGCCGTATAAAATTTGAATACAGCGTAATTTTCGTTTTTCAGATAGACTTCTATCAAATCCGCGATTTCGATTTCATCATCAACCACCAATATGTTATCCGGCATGAAGCCACGCGCCCTTTCAAGAGTATACACGCAATATTTTATCAAAGAAGAGCCCAGCGCACCTTTGTTTTTTCATGAGAAAAGATTAAGATTTTCCAAACTCCCTCCCGCGGGAAGCTTACAGCAGCGGTGCAATGACAGCCCGGAAATATCGGTCCAGCTCCTCCGGCGTCTGCTTCCGTTTTCCCTTGATCCACCATAATACCATCTCCACAAAGCTGCCGGAAATGTGGTTGACCAGAAAATCCGGGGGGAGCTCCGGATGGGCGGAACTGCCGTGGCCGATAACGTGTACACGCACCAGGTCATTTAGACTCTCCTTAAAGTGGCGCAGGAAAAGCTCGCTGCTTTCGCAGGAGAGGAGCGCCAAAACGTGCTTGTCGTTTTCCTGCAAGTGGTGCAGCAGATGGCAGAAAACGGAGGTGGGGGCGCTGCCCTCGGCGTACAGACCGTGGGTATGGGAGCTGTCCATGGCGCTGCTGATGATGTGCCCAAACAGCGCCTCGCACAGGGCCTTGAGCAAGTCGTCCTTGGTCTCAAAGTGGGCGTAGAAGGTGGTCCGCCCTACGTCGGCCGCGTCGATGATCTCCTGTACCGTTATCTTGCTGTATGGCTTCTTCTCCAAAAGGGCGCTGAAGGCCGTAAAAATCGCCCGTCTGGTCTTTTGCTGCCGCCGGTCCATCTGGAATCCCCCCGTATAGTTTTCAAAAAATGTTCCGTAGCATACAGGTGCGTTACATAATCCATTGCAATGCCGCCGGGACGGATTACAATAAAAGAAAACAAAGTGTTTGTTATCCTATTGATTGTACGGCAGATTTTGGGCGCATGTCAAGGCTGGCGCGGCGAAAAGCGCCATGGAGAGGAGAGAAAGGGAATGCTCAAAAAAATCAATGCTGTTTTGTCCGGTCTGCCCATGACCATAGTGGCCGGGATCTTTCTTTTTTTGGACCTGGCGCCGCACCTTGGAGAGACATTTGGCGCTGCGCCGGCGGGCCCCGTCTTTCTCCCCTTTGACCCGGCCTGGGTCACGGTTCTCATCAGCGGCCTCCCCTTGCTGTATCTGGCGGTGTGGCGTGTGATCCGCAATCCGGGTATCAGCAAAATCTCCTCGGCGCTCTTGATCTGCATCGCCATGTTTGCCGCCATCGCCATCGGCGATCTGTTCGCGGCGGGAGAGGTGGCTTTTATCATGGCCATTGGCGCGCTGCTGGAGGAGGCCACCACCAACCGGGCCAAAAAGGGGCTGAAACAGCTGATTGACCTTGTGCCCGCGCGGGGACGTCGTCTGACCGGCGACAAGGAGGAGCTGATTCCGGTCGAAGCGATCCGGCAGGGGGATATTTTGCGGATTCTGCCCGGCGAGACCATCCCGGTGGACGGAACCGTGGTCAGCGGGACGACCTCTGTGGACCAATCGGTCATGACGGGAGAGGCCCTGCCGGTGGACAAGGGGGCAGGCGCGGCGGTGTTCTGCGGTACGGTCAACTGCTATGGGGCCATTGACATCACGGCCACTAAAGTGGGGGAAAACAGCTCCCTGCAAACCCTCATCCGCATGGTACGGGAGGCGGAGGAAAAACAGGCCCCCATCCAGCGCATCGCCGACCGGGCGGCCAGCTGGCTGGTGCCGGCGGCGCTGCTCATCGCCGTCCTGGCCTATGCCGTCTCAGGCAATCTGATTACCGCCGTGACGGTGCTGGTGGTATTTTGTCCCTGCGCGCTGGTGCTGGCCACTCCCACCGCCATCATGGCGGCCATTGGGCAGGCCACCAAGCACGGCGTGGTCATCAAATCCGGAGAGGCGCTGGAGAAGATGGGGCGGGTGGATATAGTGGCCTTTGATAAGACCGGGACGCTGACCTATGGCCGTCTGGATGTGAGCGACGTGCTTCCCTTTGCCGGGGACCTTGACCAGCGGACGCTGCTTTCTCTGGCCGCTTCCGCCGAGACGAAGAGCGAGCATCCCCTGGGCAAGGCCGTGGCAGCCCATGCGCGGGCAAAGGGCGTGCCGCTGGCGGAGGCGGAGGACTTTCAAATGACCGCCGGAAAGGGCGTCTGTGCGCGGGTGAAGGGCCGGGGTCTGCTTTGCGGCAGCGAGGCATTCCTTTTGGAGCGGGGGATCACGGTTGACGGCCCGGCAAAGGCCGCCCTGGCCCGGCTGCGCGCCCAGGGAAAGGCCCTGATCCTGGTGGGGGAGGGACAGACCTGTCTGGGGGTGATCGCCCTTTCCGATGTGCTGCGTCCCCAGGCAAGGCAGGTGGTCTCCCGCCTGGCGTCCATGCGCACCGACACGGTGCTCCTCACCGGCGACCATCGGACGGCGGCCCAGTACTTTGCCCGGCAGGCGGGGATCTCCCAAGTCTGGGCGGAACTGCTCCCCGGGGATAAGGTGGAGCGCATTGCACGCCTGCAGCGGGAAAACCATACAGTGTGCATGATCGGCGACGGAGTCAACGACGCGCCGGCGCTGAAAACCGCCGACGTCAGCGTAGCCATGGGGGGCATGGGGAGCGACATCGCCGTAGACGCCGCCGATGTGGCCCTGATGAGCGATGATATCGACAAGCTCCCATATCTGAAAAAGCTGTCCAACGCCACCGTCAAAACCATCCGGGTGAGCATCGCCCTCTCCATGTGCATCAACGCCGTGGCCATTGTCCTCTCCCTGGCGCAGGTGCTGACTCCCACCACCGGCGCGCTGGTCCACAACGCCGGCTCCTGCTTTGTGGTGCTCATTGCCGCGCTGCTCTACGACAGAAAGTTTACATAAAAAAGCCACGGCGTACGCTCCTCCTTGCAATGACAGCGCCGCAACCATATAATAGTAGAAAATAACCTTTGGGGGAGAGAACGCGGGATGGCAGCCGATATGAAAGAAACCATTGCCAGGGCGGCAAAGACCCTTGTGACAGAAAAGGGCGTCAAACGACTGACGGTAAAAGACATCGTGGAGGAGTGCCACATCACCCGGCAGGCCTTTTATTACCACTTCGAGGACATCCCGGCCCTGTTTCAGTGGATGCTTGAGCGGGAGGCTTCCAGGACCGTGCTGGAGGTGCGCACGTTAGCCGATGGCGAAAGCAAGCTGCGTTATCTGTTCGTGATGGCCATTCGGGTGCTGCCCTATATGAAGCGGGGAATGGCGAGCAGCTACCGGGATGAGCTGGAGCGGTTTCTGGACCGGTATATCCAGGGCCTTTTTGAGCGGGTTTGCGATGAGGAGGGGCTTTACCAGGACTGCACCCGTTTGGAGTCGGGGTTGATCGTGCGCTACCACAGCCAGGCGATTTTGGGCATCCTGCGGGGCTGGACGGAGGGGGACACAAAGCATCTGGACCAGATCGTCCACACCGTATTCCGTCTGATGACCGAGGGAATCCCGCCGCGGGGCGAGTCTCCAATAGAGCGCTGAAACATCCGGAGTGTAAGTTTTTTTACACTCCGGATGTTTTGTCTATACAGCCCAAAGATTGTGATAATTGCGTGGAAAACAGGCGGCTCCTATAATAATAACCAGCAAGGAGGTGTGGATATGGCACATAAAATCCTGTCGGCAAAGCTCTGCCAGCTGGACGTCAGCGTGGACAGACTGCATCGCCGCATTCAGGACAGCCAGACAGCCGGCCACGACGCGCTGCGGCGGGAGATCGCCGCGCTGGAACAAGAGTGCGCGGACGCGGAAACGGCCCTGCGTGAAAACCTGCGCCGTTCCAAGTCGAACCTGGTCTCCATTTTGGCCCAAGTCTATGGGCAGGTGGAATACGACATTGCCCGGGCCGGGCAGCGGCTGCGGGCGGCGGTGGACCGGAGCGGGGACCCGGAGACCGCCGTGGAGGAGGAGCTTCTGCTGGCCGAGTATCTGCTGGATTTTGCCCACCAGGCCGCCGACCGGGTCCTGCTCTTTTCCATGAAAGCCATTGACGACCAGCTGCTCCAGCAGGAAAAAGGAGAATCGTTATGAAAGAAGTTAAATCACCCAAAAAGCCCTTGATTTACTACTACGGCATTGTGCTGCTGATCGTGCTGCTGTTCAATCTGCTGGTGGCGCCGCTGCTGGCCCAGAGACAGGTGACGGAAGTGGACTACGGCACCTTTATGGATATGATCGAGGAGGGAAATATCGGCGTCGTCCAGGTGGAGGAGACCCAGATCCTCTTTACGGACCGGGAGGAGACGGAGATCTATAAAACCGGCCCCATGGAGGACCCCACCCTGACCGAGCGCCTCCACGACGCGGACGCCCAGTTCGGCCGCGTAATTGAGACGCCCATGTCGCCGTTCCTCAGCTGGTTTTTGACCATTATTCTCCCCATCCTGATTTTCATTGGCCTGGGGCAGTATATGAGCAAAAAGCTGATGAATCAGGCGGGCGGAAAGAACGCCATGTCCTTTGGCATGGGAAAGAGCAGCGCCAAGATCTACGTGCCCTCCACCCAGGGCATCCGGTTTTCGGATGTGGCCGGCGAGGACGAGGCGAAGGAGAGCCTCCAGGAGATCGTGGACTATCTCCACAACCCCCAAAAATATACCGAGGCCGGCGCCTCCATGCCCAAGGGCATCCTGCTGGTGGGCCCTCCGGGCACCGGCAAGACCATGCTGGCCAAGGCCGTGGCCGGCGAGGCCAACGTCCCCTTCTTTTCCATCTCCGGCTCGGAGTTTGTGGAGATGTTCGTGGGAATGGGGGCCTCCAAGGTGCGGGACCTCTTCCGGCAGGCCAAAGAGAAGGCCCCCTGCATCGTGTTTATTGATGAGATCGACGCCATCGGCCAGAAGCGGAGCACCGGCTACGGCGGCGGAAACGATGAGCGGGAGCAGACCCTCAACCAGCTTCTCACGGAGATGGACGGCTTTGAGGGCAACACCGGCGTCATCATTCTGGCGGCCACCAACCGGCCCGAATCGCTGGACCCGGCTCTGACCCGTCCCGGCCGTTTTGACCGGCGGGTTCCGGTGGAATTACCCGACCTGCAGGGGCGGGAAGCCATCCTGAGGGTCCACGCCCAGAAGATCAAGCTGGCGGAGGACGTAAACTTCCACACCATTGCCCGTATGGCCGCCGGCGCTTCCGGCGCGGAGCTGGCCAACATCATCAACGAGGCGGCCCTGCGGGCGGTACGCGGCGGCCGGGTGGTGGTCAGTCAGGCGGACCTGGAGGAGAGCGTGGAGGTGGTCATCGCCGGCTATCAGAAGAAAAACGCCGTCCTCTCCGACCGGGAAAAGCGGGTGGTGGCCTATCATGAGATCGGTCACGCGCTGGTGGCCGCCAGACAGAGCCACTCCGCCCCGGTCCAGAAAATCACCATCATTCCCCGGACCTCCGGGGCCCTGGGCTACACCATGCAGGTGGAGACGGGGGACAAATATCTGATGACCAAGGAGGAGATCGAGGACAAGATCGCCACCTATACCGGCGGCCGCGCGGCGGAGGAAGTGGCCTTTGGACAAATCACCACCGGCGCTTCCAACGATATCGAGCAGGCCACCAAGCTGGCCAGAGCCATGATTACCCAGTATGGCATGAGCGACGAGTTCGACATGGTGGCGCTGGAAACGGTACGCAATCAGTATCTGGGGGGCGACGCCGCGCTGACCTGCTCGGCGGACACCCAGAAAGAGATCGACCAAAAGGTGGTGGAGCTGGTCAGAAGGCAGCACCAAAAGGCCCGGCGGATTTTGGAGGAGAATCGGGAGAAGCTGGACGAGCTGGCCAACTTCCTCTATGAAAAGGAGACCATTACCGGCGAAGAATTCATGGAGATCCTGAATGGGGGGCATAATGGATGAGACGGCGCTCTGCGTTTGGCTGGCTGGAGCTGGCCATTGGAATTTTACTCATTGGACTTGGAATCTGGACCTTTGCCGAGCCTGACCGGGCCTTGACCGGCATGGCGGCGGTATTCGGCCTGGCGGCCGTGTGCATGGGGATCGCGGACATCATTTTGTTTATCCGTCTGGAGCGCTTTATCGGCTTTGGGCCCATCCTGTCCCTGATTGCGGGTATTTTGAGCGTGATGTCCGGTATCATGCTGCTGGCATACCCCAAGGCGGGGGTGCTGGCGCTGGCCCTGCTGTTTCCCATCTGGTTTATTGCCCACTGCATTTCGAGACTGTCCCATTTGCCCCGGGTGCGTCTGGTGGCCGGCAGCGGCACCTACTATCTGCTCCTGGCCATCAATGTGGTGGGGCTGATTTTGGGCGTGATGATGCTCTTTAGTCCCTTTTTCACCATGTCCGCCATACGCTGCTTTGCGGGAGGCTATCTTGTCCTGCTGGGAATCGACAGCGTGATCGTGGCGATCAGCCGTATGGGGATGTACCGTTGACTGGAAAGGAGTGCCCTTGTGGATACGATTTCCCTGCTGACCACGTTGGACCAAAACTATCTGCCTCAGCTGCAGGTGCTGCTGACCTCCTTGTCTCTGAATAATCCGGGGGAGAGCATCTGCCTCTATCTGCTCCACAGCGGAATCCCGGAGCAGCGGCTGGCGGCGGTTTACCGGCAATGCCAGGCGCTGGGCTATGCCGCCGTGCCGCTGCGGGTGGACGACGGCCTGTTTGCGCACGCGCCCACCACCCGGCAATATCCCAAAGAGATGTATTACCGGCTCCTGGCTCCGCTGCTGCTGCCCGATCAGGTGCGCCGTGTGCTCTATCTTGACCCGGACACCCTGGTCATCAATCCCATTCGTCCCCTGTGGGAGCGGGAACTCAACGGCAATCTCTTTGGCGCGGCGGCCCATACCGGCAAGACGGAGCTGGCCAACAGCGTAAACCAGCTTCGGCTGGGCACCGAGAGGGATTACTACAATTCCGGCGTGCTGCTCATGGACCTGGAGGCGGGCAGACGCGAGATCCGGCCCCAGGCGCTCTTCCGGTATGTGGAAGAGCACCGTAAGGAGCTGCTGCTGCCCGACCAGGACATGCTCAACGCGCTGTACAGCCAGCGGATTCTCCCCCTGGAGGACGTGCTGTGGAACTACGACGCCCGCAATTACAGCAGCTATCTCCTGCGCAGCGGCGGCATCTGCAATCTGCAGTGGGTGATGGAGCATACGGCAATCCTGCACTTTTGCGGCAAAGCCAAGCCCTGGAAGTCAAAATATGCCCATCGCTTCGGGATACTGTACCGGCACTATATCCAGCTGACCAAACGCGCGTGGGACATCGACCTATGAGGGGGAGAAGGCCGGACCCATAGAATGAAAAGCGCCCAGGGAGCCTGGCTCCCTGGGCGCTCACCGGTCATGCCGCCTCAGCAGGACGGGTCGTGGGGAAGGACGCCGTGTTCCTGCAATACCTGTATGCCATAGATGTGGCTCTGGAGAAAGCCGTTGATCCTGCGCACCATGTCTTCCGGCGTGTCCGGAAAAAGACCCAGCAGCCAGGCCTCCATAATGCCTCCCAGGGCGCTTACAAAGAGGGGGATTCCCTCCGGGTCCAGATCGAGCTTCAGGCGGGCCGCGGTCTCCTCCAGTTCCGCTCTGAAAATGGCCTCCAGACTGGCGCCGAAAAAGCGCTTCAAGGCGTCATGCCCCGGGGAGCGCAGGGCGCACAGGCAGACGGCGCTGTTTGTCATATATATTCACCTCAGATTGGGCATATCATGATAACTAGTATAACAATTTTCACCCGGAAGCGCAAGAGCGCGCCTGTAAGGACAAAAGCGCCGATGTGTGAAAAATAACACAGAGGCCCCCCTTTGTGTATTGAGAAGCCCGGATATTTTTTATAACCTTTTAACAGATAAAGCGGCATCTGACGAATAATCGCCGCCATGATTTTCTCCATCTTTTCACAAGGCTGGGTAAACGTCGAAAACGACATTACCGCCTACCTGCCGGCGGACACCGAGACCCGGCAGGGTCTGTCCATCATGGAAGAAGAGCTGACGACCTACGGCACGGCCCGTATCGTGGTCTCACATGCGTCCGAAGCGCTGGCGGAGGATCTGGCGGAGCGCATGGAGGAGATCGAGGGCGTCACCACCGCGTCGGTGGGCGCCGATGCCATGGGCGGTGAGAGCGACGAGGAGACCGCGGAGGACAGAGCCGACTATATCCAGGGCTCCGACGTGCTCATCAACGTCACCTTTGACGGAGAGGTGGACGATCAGATCCGTCTGGACGCCATGGCAGAGATCAAAACGCTGCTGGAGCCCTACGACGCCTATGTGAGCAGCGAGGTGGCAACGACACCGCCGGGAATCTGGCCTCCGAGATGCAGGTCATCCTGGTCATCGCCTTCACCATCATCGTTCTGGTGCTCCTCTTTACCTCCCGTTCCTACGCCGAGATCCCGGTGCTGATGATTACCTTTGGTTCGGCGGCCCTGCTGAACATGGGCGCCAACTTTATTTTCGGCACCATCTCCTTTGTATCCAACTCCGTGACGGTGGTGCTGCAGCTGGCCCTGGCCATCGACTACGCCATCATCCTGCTCCACCGCTTCACCGAGGAGCGGGCGCAGCTGGGGGAAGACCGGACGGCCTGCATCGCCGCCCTGGCCTACTCCATCCCCGCCATCTCCTCCAGCTCCCTGACCACCATTTCGGGCCTTGCGGCCATGATGTTCATGCAGTTTGGGCTGGGCTTTGATATGGGCCTGGTGCTCATCAAGGCCATCTGCTTTAGTATGCTCTCGGTGTTTACCCTGATGCCCGGACTGCTGATGCTCTTTTCCAACGCCATCCAAAAGACCAAGCACCGCAGCTTTGTCCCCCACATCAACAAGTGGGGAAAGCTGGTGGTAAAGCTGCGCTATATCGGCGTGCCGGTCTTTGCCCTGCTTCTGGTGGCCGGGTTCCTCTTCTCCCAAAACTGCCCGTATGTCTACGGCTATTCCAAGCTGGTTACCACCAAGCAAAACGAAAACCAGATCGCCGAGCGCCGGGTCAACGAAACCTTCGGCAGCCAGAACATCGTGGCCCTGCTGGTGCCCAAGGGCGACTATGCCAGTGAAAAAGCCCTGCTGAACCGGTTGGAGCAGTATGATGAGGTGGATTACGCCATGGGCCTTTCCAACATCGAAGCCCTGGACGGCTACACCCTGACCGACAAGCTCATCCCCCGGCCGTTTGCGGAAATGACCGATATGGACTATGAGATTGTGGAGTTGCTCTATACCGCCTATGCGGCCAAGGACGACGAACTGGGCCAGGCGGTCAGCGGAGTGGATACCTACGCCGTCCCTCTGATGGATATGTTCCTCTTCCTCTACGACCAGGTGGACGAGGGCTTTGTCACCCTGGATGATGAGACCCAGTCGCAGGTGGAGGACCTCTATGCCGCGCTGACGGACGGACAGTCCCAGATGATGGGAGAAGAATACAGCCGTACGGTGCTCAACCTGAATCTGCCGGAGGAGGGGGAGGAGACCTTTGCCTTCCTCCAGACCATCCACCAGGAGGCGGAGCGCTATTACCCGGCGGACCAGATTTTCCTGGTGGGCGACTCCACCAGCGACTACGACCTGTCCACCTCCTTCGAGCGGGACAACATCCCCATCAGCGTGCTGTCGGTGGTGTTCGTCATTCTGGTGCTGCTCTTTACCTTCCAGTCGGTGGGACTTCCCATTTTGCTCATCTGCGTCATCCAGGGCAGCATCTGGATCAACTTCTCCTTCCCCACGCTCCTGGACCAGCCCATCTTTTTCATGGGCTATCTGGTGGTAACCTCCATCCAGATGGGCGCCAATATCGACTATGCCATCGTCATCTCCTCCCGTTACAGTGAGATGAAGGAGCTGATGCCGCCCCAGGAGGCCATCATCAAGGCGTTGGATCTGGCTTTTCCCACCGTGCTTACGTCCGGCACCATCCTGACCTCCGCGGCCTATCTCATCGGAAAGCTCTCCTCCGAGCCCGCCATCGTGGGCATCGGCGAAAACCTGAGCCGGGGCACCCTGATCTCCATGATTCTGGTCATGTTCATTCTGCCCCAGATTCTGCTGCTGGGCGACAAGATCGTGGAACGGACCCGGTTCAACATCAAGGTACCGGAGGTATCCCGCGGCGCCAGCGGCACGGTCTACGTCAACGGACGCATCCGCGGCAAGGTAAACGGCCTGGTGGACGCCACCGTCCACGGCGTGATCCGGGGGGATGTCTCCGCCGTGCTGGATACGGGAAGCATCACGCCGGAGAGAGAAAAAGCGGAAAGAAAAGAGGGCGAATATGAATCGGAATAATCGGCGTATCATCGCGTTTCTGCTGGTCCTGCTCCTTCTTGCGGGGACCGTGGCGCCGGCCATGGCGGCAGAGAGCAACGAGGTACATATTCAGACCGCCCAGGATCTGGTGGCGCTGTCCCGAAATTGTTCCCTGGACGGCTGGTCTGTGGGCAAGACGGTCTATCTGGACGCCGACATTGACCTGAGCGGGTCTGAGTTTGAGCCCATCCCTATTTTCGGCGGCACCTTTGACGGACAGGGGCATACCATCACCGGCTTTTCCCTCACCGGAAGCGGCAACGAGCGGGGCTTTTTCCGCTACGTCCAGGAGGGCGCGGTCATTCAGGACCTGACCGTGGAGGGCACGGTGGCGCCCACCGATTTGAAAGACAGCATCGGCGGACTGGTGGGGGTCAACAGCGGCAAGCTTTTGCACTGCGCCTTTCAGGGCAACATCAGGGCCGGCACCAACGCCGGCGGCGTGGCAGGCTACAACAAAGCCTCCGGACAGCTGATCAACTGCTCCTATTCCGGCACGCTTTTGGGGGAGCACTATGTGGGCGGCATCGTGGGCCGGAACGAGGGCAGCATAATCCGCTGCCAGAACGCCGGCGACGTCAACATCACCGAGGTAACCACCACGGTGGCCATTCACGAGGTGAATCTGTCCACCATCCGTTCCACCGAGAACGCCCCGGCCTGCACCGATATCGGCGGCATCGCGGGGGCCTCCTCCGGTATCCTCCAGAGCTGCACCAACAACGGCGACGTGGGCTATGAACACGTGGGCCATAATGTGGGGGGGGGGGGCATTGCCGGCCGTCAGACGGGCTGGCTGGACAGCTGCGTCAACACGGGGACGGTCAAAGGCAGAAAGGACGTGGGCGGAATCTGCGGCCAGATGGAGCCCCGGCTGACCCTGCTTTTTGACGCGGACGACCTGGATGATTTGTGGAATGAGCTGGACACGCTCCAGCTGCTCATGGACCAGGCCATCTCCCACGCCCAGGGGGCCTCGGACAACATTTCCGCAAAGATGACCGGCATTACCGACAGCGCCGACCAGGTGAAGGACGCGGCCTCCGACCTGTCTGACGCCATGGCCGGCTGGGCGGATGAGAACATCGAGACGGTCAACGATGTGTCCGCCCGGATCTCCTGGACGATGGATCGGATGGAGCCCATTCTGGATACGCTGGACGCCGCGCTGGAGCGGCTTCAGGAGTCCACCGGCCTGATGGTGGACGCGCTGGATGAGATGGATACGCTGGGCGATCTGTGCCAGGACGCCCTGGACGATCTGCGTCTGGCGCTGGAGTAGGTGGACAGCTCCGTCACGCTGTGCGCCGACGCCGTGGACCAGCTGGACAGCGCCATGGGCGGGCTCAACGATGCGGTCCAGGAACTCAATGACGCCATATCCACCTCTTCCGACCTTCTCCTGTCCGATCTGCGGGCCATCAACAACCAGTTTGGCAAAATCATCGACGTCCTTCGGAGACAGAGCGACAGCACGGAGGAGACGGAGGAGGAGCTGCTGGAGGACGTGTCCGACCAGGCCACCGAAACCGACGAGGACGCCGGGCGCATCACCAATGCCAAGAACACGGGTGCCGTGGAGGGCGACGTAAATGTGGCGGGTATCGTAGGGTCCATGGCCATCGAGTATGACTATGACCCGGAGGACGACCTGACCACCTCCGGCGACCGGTCTCTGGATTTCCACTACCAGGCGGCGGCCCTGACGGAGGGCTGCGTCAACACCGGCGAGGTCACCGGCAAAAAGGACTATGTGGGCGGCATTGTGGGCCGTATGGATCTGGGGACCGTATCCCAGTGTGAGAGCTACGCGCCGGTGGAGAGCACCGGAGGCGACTATGTGGGGGCATCGCGGGGGCGGCCTGGTCCACCATCCGCGACTGCTGGGCCCGCTGCGCCCTGGAGGGCAACGACTACATCGGCGGCGTGGCCGGCTTGGGCAAGACGGTCACGGACTGCCGCGCACTGGTGGAGATCGACCGGGGCGCCGCCTATCTTGGCGCCGTGCTGGGCTGCGCCGAGGAGGGGGGAACGGTGTCGGGCAACCTCTTTACCCACGATACCCTCAACGGCATCAACGGGGTGAGCTATTTGGGAAAAGCCGAGCCGGTAAGCTTTGCGGTCCTCTCCCAGGGGGCTTCCGCTGACTTTACCCGGTTCCGCCTGATTTTCAGGGCGGATGGCAAGGAGATCGAGACCTTTGACTTTTCCTACGGAGACGCCCTGACCCAGCTGCCGGAGATACCGGCCAAGAGCGGCTGTTCCGCCAGCTGGCCGGAGATGGATTACAGCCATCTGACCTTCTCCCGGACGCTGGATGCGGAGTACACCGCCTACCATACCGCCCTGACGGCGCTGGGAGATCCCCCTCAGATCGTGGTGGAGGGGACCTTTGGAGCGGGAAGCACCCTGTGGCCTCCTATGCCGACGATACCTGGACCGACGGACTGGGGGTCTCCCACACCGGACAGATCTATACCGTCACCGTTGATGACCCGATTTTGTCCCCCTCCACCTTTGAAGTCCAATATAAGCTGCCCGACAGCGGCGGAGACTATGTGGTGTGGGTGGAGACCTCCGGCGGCTGGGAGCAGCGGGAGGCGGAGATAGACGGGACCTACCTGGTCTTTCAGGCCGACGGGGATTCCGTGGTCTTTATGGTAGAGGAGAGTGGAACCGGATGGAGCGTCCTCCTTCTGGCGGCGTCGGGCTGCGCGGCGGCAGCGGTGGTGGTCCTTATACTTCTGCGGGTGAGAAAGGGCCGCAAGGGAAACAAGCGCGCCTCCCGCTGAACCAGGGTCCCTTTCTGTACGCCAAAAGTTTCTTTGCGCTCAACTGTAAAAACCATTGATCCGCCGTTTTGGACGCCGGATAAAAAAGAAGCCTTTCAGCGGGTAGCGCTGACCCTGTGAAAGGCTCCTTTGTGTTTTGGGCAGAAAGCCCGCCGGTCAGGAGGGCTCCGTGTAGGCGGGGAGGGTGATGGTAAAGACGCTGCCCTTTCCCACGGCGCTTTCCAGGCCGATGGAGCCGCCGTAAAGGGAGACGATATGCTTGACGATGGCCAGCCCCAGGCCGGTGCCGCCCGCCTTGCGGGTCCGTCCCGGGTCCACCCGGTAAAAGCGCTCAAAGATCCGGTCCTTGGCTTCGTCCGGGATGCCGATGCCGCTGTCCCGCACCGCGATGCCCACCGTGTCGCCCCGGTCCTCCACCATAATGTCCACCGTGCCGCCGGGGTGGTTGTATTTTACGCCGTTGCCCGCCAGATTGAAGAGCAGCTCCTTGAGCCGTACGGCGGAGATGGCCGCCTCACAGTTCTGACCGGATACGGAGAGGGTCACGTCCGCCTGGAGGGCGGAGGGGGCCAGCAGCTGGGCCACCTCCTGGGCCGCGGTGAGGACGGGGGTATGTTCGCCGCTTTGCTCGATGGCCACCGATTCCAGCTCGGAGAGCTTCAGGGTGTCGTTGATGAGGGCGATGAGCCGGTCCACCTCCACCCCGATGAGAGAGAGGAACCGCTTTTGATCCTCCGGCGCGGTGACCATGCCGGAGGAGAGCATATCCGCAAAGCCCTTGATGCTGGTGAGGGGGGTTTTCAGCTCGTGGGAGACGTTGGCGGTAAAGTCCGCCCGCACCCGCTCGGCCTTTTTGAGCTGGGTCACGTCGGAGATCAGGATGGAGGTGCCCACGGCTTGGCCCTCATACTGCCGGTCGGACACCGGGGAGACAAAGAGCCGCAGACTGCGGCGCTCGCCCGCCAGGTCGTCCAGATCCACCACCACGGCGGAGCGCTTTTTGTGGCATTCGTCCACCGCGTCCCGCAGACGGCGGCTGCGGGTGAGGATGAGAAGCTGGTCGTTGTTGTCGCTCTGGGCGGGAAGCTGAAACAGGGTCCTGGCCGCCCGGTTGCAGGCCAGCAGGCTCCCTCCCTCATCCAGCAGCAGCAGACCCTCGTCCATGCAGTCCAGAATCAGATTCACCTTGTCCCGCTCGGCGGTGACCCGCTGGATGGAGTCGCCCAGCCGCTCCAGAAGCTTATCAATGTAGCGCAGGATGGGGCGCAGCTCGTCGTCGGCCCGGTATTCCTCCAGGATATCGGGCCGATTGCCGGACAGCACGCTTTGGAGGGTATTGCGCACCGCGTCCAGGGGCTCCAGCACGTAGCGGCTCATCCGGCCGGACAGAAGGAGGGCCAGCAGGAAGGCCGCCGCCGAGGCCGCCAGAAAGCCCACCATGCTCTGGAGCACCAGGGAGTCGATGGAGGAGAGGGGGACCGAGGCCCGGCCGATCATGCCGTCTGTAAATTCTTTGGCCACGTAGAGCATGGACACCCCCACCGTGTCCGAGGCCCGAACATCCCGGCCCCAGCCGGTGGAGAGGGCGGACCGGACCTCCGGACGGTCGGCGTGGTTTTCCAGGGCGTCCACGTCCATTTCCGTGTCGATCTCCACCGTCCCGTCGGGGTTGATAATGGTCAGCCGCTTGCCGGGCGCGGCCTGGCGGAACTGCTCGGCCGCCATTTCGGCGTTGGTGATCTGACTTTGGGTATCCATCAAAATCAGCAGCTCCCGCAGGCTCTCCTCCTCCACCGTCAGCTCTTGGTTGTGCATCAGCCAGGCGCCCAGCAGATTGGAAATCAGCAGCGATACCAGAACCACCGCCAATGTGGCAGCCGTCAGTCGTTTTTTCATCCTCACACCTCTTTTGTGGGTCGATTTTTCGATTCAGCCCTGGGCGGGCGGGGCTGCCCTGCGCGGGCGGCGCCAGGCCCTTTTCCCGAAAAGGGCCTGGACCAAAAGGGGCAAAGGGGGTTTTAGACCCCCTTTGCAATCCCCCGGGCGGTCCGCTTCGCGGAGGGGGAAATGGGCCGGTCGTCGGCCACAGTTTTCTGCGCTTAGGTGATGAACAAAATAAGCGCTTGATGAAAGCTTTCTTTGCCGTGCGGTCTTTGCGGGACTGACCGAACGAGCGCTTTATGGAAGCTTTCTTTGCCGTGCGGTCTTTGCCGGACTGACCGAACGAGCGCTTTATGGAAGCTTCCTTTGCCGTACAGTCTTTGCCGGGCTGACCGAACGAGGGCTTGACGGAAGCTTTTTTTGCCGTACAGTCTTTGCCGGGCTGACCGAACGAGCGCTTTATGGAAGCTTTCTTTGCCTACTTTCTTTCTCGAAAGAAAGTAGGCATTTTGTAGCCCACGCCGCGGACGGTGGCGATGGCCTGGTCGCCCAGCTTTTGACGGAGGGTTTTAACGTGCATGTCCACCGTACGGGTCTCGCCGGTGAAGTCGTAGTCCCAGACAGTATGGAGGATCTCCTCCCGGCTGAGGACGGTGCCCTGGCGGGTGGCCAGCAGGCGCAGGAGCTCAAATTCCTTATAGGTCAGCTCCACCGGCACACCGTCCAGACGGACTTCCCGGGCGGCGATGTCGATGGTGAGGGGCCCGCAGCGCAGGAGGGTATCGGCCGCCGGACGGCGGGCCCGGCGGAGCACCGCCTTGATGCGGGCCTGCAATTCCATAAGCCCAAAGGGTTTCACGATGTAATCGTCCGCGCCGCTTTCCAGACCTGCCACCTTGTCCATCTCAGCGGTGCGGGCGGTGAGCATGATGACCGGGCAATCCTGGGTCCGCACGTTTCCGCGCAGGCGGCGGAGGATCTCCAGCCCGTCGATCCCGGGCAGCATAATGTCCAATAAATAGAGGACAGGAGCTTCCTGCGCCTCTTCGGCGGCAAAAAGCTCCTCCCCCGATTCATAGGCCCGGACCTGATAGCCGGTGGACTGGAGGAAGTAACGCAGCATCTCCCGGATGCTGCCGTCATCCTCCACCACCACGATGGCGTCCGCCATGTGCACTCCCTCCGATCAGGTGGTGGCGCTCAGCTCGCCGGTCACACAGTAGATGGCCCACTGGGCGATGTTGACGGCGTGGTCGCCGATGCGCTCGAGATACTTGGCGATGATGATGAGGTCGATGGCCTGATCGGCGTTTTCCCGGTTGCTGACGATCAGCTCCACCAGATCCTTCTTGACCTGCTGGAAGAGCTCGTCCACGCCGTCGTCCAGGGCGATGGCCTCCTTGGCGATGTCCTGGTCCCGGTTGACGTAGGCGGTAATGGCACGCTTGACCATAATGCCGGCCTTCTGGCTCATGGCGCGGATGTGGGTCAGGTCGGCGGTGCTGCCGCTCTTGTTGAGCAGCAGGGCGATTTCGGCAATGTTGGCGCACTGGTCGCCGATGCGCTGAAGGTCGGTCACCATTTTCAAAGCCGCCGAGATGGTGCGCAGGTCCCGGGCCACCGGCTGCTGCTGGAGGAGCAGGCGGAGACAGCGGTTTTCGATGTCCCGCTCCATCCGGTCCATGCTGCGGGTCATTTCGATGGCGTTGCGGGCCGCCCGGGGGTCGTTGGAGATCAGAGAGGTGGTCACCACGTCGATGGCGTCCTCGGCGGCGGCGGCCATGTCGATCATCTCCGCGCCCAGCTCCTGGAGCTCGGCGTCAAAGGTTTTACGCATAGTAAGGGGTCCTCCTTATCATTGGGTGTAACGGCTCAGCCGAAGCGTCCGGTGATATAATCCTCGGTGCGCTTGTCGCTGGGCATGGAGAAGAGCTGGGTGGTGTCGCCATACTCGATGAGCTCGCCCAGCAGGAAGAAGGCGCATTTGTCGGACACGCGGGTGGCCTGCTGCATGTTGTGGGTCACGATGACGATGGTATATTTCTCCTTCAGATCGGTGATGAGGTCCTCGATCTTGGAGGTGGAGATGGGGTCCAGGGCGGAGGTGGCCTCGTCCATGAGGAGCACGTCGGGCTCCACGGCCAGGGCACGGGCGATGCACAGGCGCTGCTGCTGGCCGCCGGAGAGGCCCATAGCGGACTTTTTGAGCCGGTCCTTCACCTCGTCCCAGATGGCGGCGCCCTTGAGGGACTGCTCCACGATGTCGTCCAGCTGGGCCTTGCTGCGGATGCCGTGGGTCCGGGGGCCGTAGGCCACGTTGTCGTAGATGCTCATGGGGAAGGGGTTGGGCTTTTGAAAGACCATGCCGATCTGCTTGCGCAGCCAGGTCACGTCCACCGAGGGGTCGTAGATGTCCTGCCCGCGGTAGGAAACGGTCCCCTCAATGCGCACGGTGGGCACCAAGTCGTTCATCCGGTCCAGGGTCTTGAGGAAGGTGGATTTGCCGCAGCCGGACGGCCCAATCAGGGCGGTGACCTTTTTCTCGGGGATGTCGATGTTGACGTTCTTGAGGGCATGGGCGGCGCCGTAGTATAGATTCAGCTCTCGGGCGGAGAGCACGGTAGTCTCATACATGAGGAGTTCTCCTTATTTCTTTAATTTCCGTCCCACCAGCTTGGCCGAGAGATTGATGACCAGCGTGAGAACCATCAGAATGGCGGCGATGGCAAAGGCCACGTCGAACTCCGCCCGCTCCCGGGCGTAGACGTACAGCGCCACGGTGAGGCTGGCGCCGGAGCTATGGATGAATTTATCCGCCGAGGCAAAGAAGTTGTTGAGGCTCATGCCCATGCCGGCGGTGAAGAGGAGGGCGGCGGACTCGCCCACGATCCGGCCCACCGCCAGGATGCAGCCGGTGACGATGCCGTCCACCGAGGAGGGGAGCACCACGGTGCGGATCATGTGCCACTTGCCCGCGCCCAGGCCCAGGGCGGCTTCCCGGTAGCTCTGGGGGACGGTTTTCAGGGACTCCTGGGTGGTGCGGATGATGGTGGGGATGGTCATAATGACCAGGGTCAGACAGCCGGCCAGCAGAGAGCGGCCCAGGCTGAGGAAATTACAGAAAAAGAGCATACCCACCAGACCGAAGATGATGGAGGGGATACCGGTGAGGGTCTCGGTGGCAAACTCGATCACCGCCAGAAGCCGGCGGTTGGCGGCGTACTCGGTGAGGTATACCGCCGCGCCCACCCCCAGGGGCAGGGTGATGAGGAGGGTCACCACCACCAAATAGATGGTGTTGAGGATGTTGGGCAGGATGCCGATGGTATCCTGAATATAACTCCCCTTGCTGCTGATGAGCTCCCAGGTCACATGGGGCAGACCGTTCCAGAAGATATAGCCGATGATGAAAAGCAGCAGGGCGCAGGTGAGAATGGCGCTGAGATAGAGCAGCGCACGGAGGGTCAGATCATAGGCCTTCCGGCGGCCGGAAAGGGGTTGCATTTCCATTTAGTATATCATTCCTTTACGCAAATTGAAAGAGCGCCCTCATTTCTCCCGCTTTCCCTTGAGAAAGGTGTTGAGCAGGATATTGATGAGCATGATAAAGAGGAACAAGACCAGACCGATGGAAAAGAGGGCCTGCTGCTGGAGGGAACCCACGCCGGCGTAGCTCATCTCGCTGGTGATGGCGGTGGTGAGGAAGCGGACCGAGGCGAAAAGGGAGGGCATGTTGGCCACGTTGCCCGCCACCATGATGATGGCCATGGCCTCGCCGATGGCCCGCCCGATGCCCATGACCACCGCGGAGGCGATGCCGCTCTTGGCGGCGGGGACGGACACCCGGAAGTAGGTCTCGATCTCGGTGGCGCCCAGGGCCAGGGAGGCCTCCTCGTATTCCTTGGGCACCGCGTTGAGGGCGGTCTCGGAGACGCTGATGATGGTGGGCAGGATCATGATGGCCAGTACGATCATGGCGCAGAAGAGGCTGGCGCCGTCGGGCAGGTGGAAGAGCTCCCGCACCGCCGGGACCAGCACCATCATGCCGATGAGGCCGTAGACCACCGACGGGATGCCGGCCAGCAGCTCCACCGCCGTGCGGATGACGCGGCTGATGCGTTTGGGGGCCACCTTGGAAAGAAAGACCGCCGCAAGAAAGCCCACCGGCACGCCCAGAACGATGGCACCGGCGGTGCCGTAGACCGAGGTGAGGATGAAGGGGAGGATGCCGAACTGGGGCTCGGCGGCGGTGGAGGCCCAGGTGGTGCCGAAGAGGAATTCCACGGGGCCGATGGTCAGGATGGCGGGCAGCCCGGAGACGATGAGGTAGAGGCTGATGAAGAGGACAAAGCCCACCGAGATCAGGCCGCAGATGAGGAAGATCAGCTTCATGACCAGCTCCATGACGCGCAGCGGGCGGGGCTGAAGCTTCACCGCCTCGGCCTGGGACATGGCGGGGACAGCGTTGGATTCCATGTGTGTGGCTCACACCTTTCTTGATTGGTTGAGGCATTGACGGCAGCACACGCCTTGGGCGTGTCTGGAGGGCGTCGGAAAAGCCGCCGGCGGAGGTCAGCGGTCTTTCCGAGGACCTCCATATGCCGGGAGACCCGGCCCTTGGGGAGGGGTACGGGTCTCCCGGGACGGGAGGGGTAATATCTGCTGTTACGCCAGGGGCACCGCGCCGGCGTCGGTGATGAGCTGGGCGGCGTCGGCGGAGGTGGCGTAGTCGATGAAGGACTGGGCCGCTTCGCTCAGCTCGCCCTCTTCGGGGACGATGAAGTTGAAGTTGCGCTGGATGGCGTAGCTGCCGTCCAGGACGGTCTCCTCGGTGGCCTCCACGCCGTCCACGGTAATGGCCTTGACGGTGTCGTCCACGGCGGAGAGGGAGGCGTAGCCGATGGCGTTGGGGTTGGAGGCCACGTTGGCGATGACCTCGCCGGTGGAGGTCAGCTCGTTCTGGTACTTGCAGGCATCCTCGGTGCCGGTGATGGACTCGAAGCCGTCCCGGGTGCCGGAGCCGGCCTCACGGCCGATGGGGACGATCTGGCCCTCGCTGCCGCCCAGCTCGGACCAGTTGGCAATCTCGCCGGTAAAGATCTGGGCGATCTGCTCCACGCTCAGATCAGCCACGGGGTTCTGGGGGTTGACAATGATGGCAATGCCGTCCTTGGCCACGGTGATGGCGGTTACGCCGGTCTCGCTGTCCTTCAGATCACGGCTGGCCAGACCGATGTCGGCGGTGCCGTCCAGGGCGGCGGTGATGCCGGCGGAGGAGCCGGTGCCGTTGTAGTTGACGGTGACGCCGGGGTTGTTCTCCTGATAGGATTCGATCAGCACGCCCATGACCTTTTCCATAGAGGTGGAGCCGTCGGTGTTGACCACGCCGGAGGCGCTGTCGGAGCAGCCGGCCAGCAGGCCCAGGCACAGCATACCGCTCAGGGCAAGAGAGAGGATCTTCTTCATGTTCATTCGATCTCCATTTCTTTTCATTTCATCTTGTGTATCGGCATTGCGCGATGTCCTCCCAGAGGACGTACATAGTATAGCCTGGGGATTGTAAAGTCGTCCTCCAAGGGATTGTAAAGTGTATGTAAAGTGCGGTGAAATTGTAAAAACTTTCCGAAGTGAGAGAAAAAATGCCCGATCCACGGAATATCAGCCGTGGATCGGGCCTCATTTGTTCGCGGAGAAGCTTACAGCCCCAGCCAGACGCGCAGGGCGTTCAGGTCGTCGGCGATGTAGTCGGCGGGGAAGGGCGCGAAGGCCTCCCGGCCGGTGGTGCCGTTGAGCACCGCGCAGAAGTGGGCGCCGGCCCGCTGGGCGGCCTCGGCGTCGATGACGGTATCCCCGCAGTAGAGGACCTGGTCCGGGGCGAGGCCCAGACCGGCGATGGTCTTGCACAGTCCCTCCGGGTCGGGCTTTTGCTTTTGCACCATCTCGCTGCCGGTGACGGCGGTGAGCAGCTCCAGCAGGTTCCGTTTTTGCAGCACCCGGCACAGGGTATCCGCCCGCTTGGTGCTGACGATGGCGGCGGGGATGCCGGCGGCCTTCAGGGCCCGCAGCAGGTCCTCCGCCCCGGGGAACAGCTTGGTCACCTCGATCTGCATGGGGACGGCCACCTGGGAAAAGTGGCCGCGGAATTCCTTCCGCCGGTCCGGGTCCCCGTCGCCGGAGAGCAGGGTATAGGCGTCCTCCAGGGGCAGGCCGATGGTGGCGCGCACGGCGTCGGCCCGGGGCTCGGGATGTCCCATCACGGCAAAGCCGTGCCGGAAGCCGGCCACGATGGCCTCCGAGGCGTCGGCCAGGGTAAAGTCAAAGTCAAACAGGACCGCACGATAGTCCATGGATCAAACCTCCTTTTTCTTCCCCTTGAGGATAGCACATCCCGCCCCGCCGCGCAAGCGCCTCCCCGGTCAGTCGTCGGCCTGGGTGAGAAAAGCCTCCGCGCCGTAGCGCAGGCAGCGCCGCAGCCGGTTCACCCCCCGGCGGATGGTCCGGGAGACGGTGGAGGGATGGACCCCCAGCTTCCGGCTGATCTGGGCCATGGTCATCCCCTCAGCGTAGTAAAGGAGCAGGACGCGGCGCTGCTTTTCGGTCACGTCGCTGCGCAGCGCCCGCACCAGGTTGCGCTTGACCCGGTTGAGCTGGTCGGTGTTGTCGGCGCTCATGGCCCGGGCGTAGACCGCCAGATCGGCGGCGTAGACGCTCCCCTTTCTATAGTTTATATCTGGCACTGCGGTGATACCCCCTTTCGTAGTAATGTCCCGTAAGGACCGCCAGATCTCTGGCCTCCCGCCACATGGTGCGCAGCATACGGATGCGCCCGTAGAGCAGCAGCCGCTGGTCCTTCTCCTCCGTCTCTTCCATACAAGACTCCAAAAGCGTGATCCGCTCCCGGAGCGCCTGGGCGTGGGCCCGGTATTCCGTTGATAATTCCATCAGGGTCATGTTTTTTCCTGTGCGCCTCCTGCACCGTTTTGATCGTCCTGCCCCTCCCCCCACAGGGGCGCCGGACTGCCCGCAAAAAAATCAAAATTTTTTTCGAAAACCTATTGACAGATTCCCTCCCTTCTGCTAAAATAAGCGTCGTTGTGGACGAGCTGATTTGCTGGTGTAGCTCAGTTGGTAGAGCAGTTGATTTGTAATCAACCGGTCGGGGGTTCGAGTCCGTCCACCAGCTCCACCGTCCTTTCGGAGCTGACAAGTTCATATGGAGGAGTTCCCGAGTGGCCAAAGGGGGCAGACTGTAAATCTGTTGCGTTAGCTTCGGTGGTTCGAATCCACCCTCCTCCACCAAAAATGTCTCGCCAATCGGCGGGGCATTTTTATTTTTCCTGTCCCGGAAAAAGGCCGGCAGCCCGCCGCGGGACGCGGTTGGATGGAGATAGAACGCTTGTTCTACCCTGCCTGTTTAGGATACCACGCAATGGAGCCGGCGTCAAGAGGGATACGGTGTCCTTTTTTCTTAGAAGTCCCATAAAGTGGACAGAAAGGAGCGTTTTTATGCTGGAAGATGATTATATGGTCCGTCAGACCGACGCCTTGTCCAATACCATCGCCCGGCTGGTGCTGGGCAAGACCGATACGGGCTATACCCCCACCGGCCGGACGGAGGACGCCGCCGCCGACGGGCTTTGGTTCCGGCTGGACCAGCTGGTCAAGGCGGGGGCGTTCAACGAGGTGGAGGATCTGCTCTACGAGGAGACCGACGAGGATGACCTGCGCTTTCTGGCGGTGGCGGTGGATTTCTACGCGCACCTCAATCAGCGCACCGACCGGGAGCTGGAGGCCGGCGGCTTTACCCGGGAGGAGGTGGGCGACGGTCTGCGGGACATGGCCCGCCGCTTCGGCGTGGAGCTGGCTCTCTGAACACAAAGCAAAAGACCGATCCCCTGGGCGGGGACCGGTCTTTTTGCGTTTTTTACTGGGAGATCCACACCAGTTGCTTTTCGCTCACAAAGTTGGGTACGCTGTACAGCACCAGCGCCTGATCGATGTCGTTGTCCTGGATGTACTGGCTCACCGAGCCCTTATAGTACCGGGGGTCCACCAGGTGGATCTCGGAGAAATGGGCGGTGAGGAAGGGGATCAGGGAGTCGGTGTAGGAGTCGCGGACGATGAGGAGCTTGGGGGCGTCGGTGTGGGAGGTGGTCACCACACCCAGAGCCTGGTTGCCGCCCAAGAAGAAGGAGTACTTGTCCTTGACGTCCAGATAGCTGTAATCGTAGAGGGCCCGGGGCTCCTCCACCGGGTTGCCCTTCTGGTCGTAGGTGTGGGAGACCACGGAGACGCCGGTGTCGGGGACGTAGATGTCGATCTGGTCGGGCTGCACCCAGCGCACACCGGAGGAGGAGAACACCGTGCCGTAGAACTGGGTGGAGACGGTGGTTTTCTCATAGTCGGACAGGGGGACCGGGGTGATGCCCATGGCCTCCATAAGGGCGGTATAGCCGTAGTAGGCCCCCAGGCTGGTCCAGTGGTGGTCGGTGCGGTAGTAGAGGTCCTCGTCCTTGTGGGCCATCAGCACGCTGTACAGGTCCACCTGCTGGGCGCTGGGCACGGCGGAAGCAGCCTGGTCGATCACGTCCTTCTGGCTGGCGTTGGGGGCACCCTCGGGCAGACGGTCGGCCCACACCTCGGCGGCGCCGGGGATGAGGCCAAAGTAAAAGGGCACGTCGGTCTTTTGAGCCAGCTGCTCCACGTAGCCCAGGTTGGTGGCCACCTGCTGGGCGTCGGGGGTGTCAAAGCGGGTAATCAGGGTATCCTGATCGCAGAAATACACGCCGTTGTTTTCCTGCTTGCCCATGAGGGCCTCCAGGCGGGCCTTGGCGCCCACCCAGGCGTCCCGACCCACGAACTGGTCGGTGGTGTAGGTCTCAAAGTCCTTCATAAATGCACCGCTGGCCAGGCTTTTCAGGGTCAGCTCAGGCCGCTGGGCCAGGGTGCGGTTTTCCAGCTCGGAAAATTCCTGATCGGGCGTCAGGGCGTTGGCCGCCAGAAATACGGCCAGGAAGGAACAAAAGAGCGCGGTGATAAAAATGGCGTATTTTTTGCTCATGATCGAAACGGACCTCCTTTGTCAGAAACGGAAGTAGAGGAAGGGGTTATAGGTAGCGTCCACCAGGTAGGAAGTACACAGCAGCAATCCGCCCAACAGGAGCACCGGCAGAGCCACGCGGAGCACCACCGGCTTTTTCTCCTCCAGCCGCTGCCACAGCCCGTTCCACAAGGGCACGCAGGCCAGAATGGCCAGAACCAGGGTGGGCAGGTAGGAGCGGAAATAGTAGCCAAAGGAGGCGTTCATGGCGCCGCCGCCGGCAAAGCCGAACATGGCCGCCAGATAGCCCCGCATCTGGCCGAAATCCTCCACGGCGAAGATGGCCCAGCTGACCAGCACCACAAAGACGGTGTAGAGGTGCTGTACAAACGAGGGCAGCTTTTCCAGCCAGCGCAGGAGGAAGAATTTTTCGGCGATGATGAGCACGGCGAAATAGAGGCCCCAGAAGAGGAAGTTCCAGCTGGCCCCGTGCCAGATGCCGGTCAGCGCCCACACCACCAGCAGATTGACCAGGTGCCGGCCCTTGGATACCCGGTTGCCGCCCAGGGGGATATAGACGTAGTCGCGGAACCAGTTGCCAAGGGAGATGTGCCACCGCCGCCAGAATTCGGTGACCGATTTGGAGATATAGGGGTAGTTGAAATTGCGCATGAACGAAAAGCCCAGCATCCGGCCCATGCCCACAGCCATGTCGGAATAGCCGGAGAAGTCGAAGTAGAGCTGGAGGGAAAAGGCCAGGATGCCCAGCCAGGCGCCGGCGGTGGTGAGCTCCGCCACCGGCGTGGCCTTGTAGACGTCCCACAGCATCCCCAGGTTGTTGGCCAGCAGGACCTTTTTGGCCATGCCGATCACAAAGACCTGCACGCCGGAGGCGAAGCCCTCGGCGCTGTGGGTGCGCTTTTCCAGCTGCTTGTCCAGGTCCTTATACTGGATGATGGGGCCGGCGATGAGCTGGGGGAAGAGGGTCACGAAGGTACCGAAGGTGATGGGGTTGCGCTGGCAGTGTCCGTCGCCCCGGTAGACGTCCACGGTGTAGCTCATGGTCTGGAAGGTGTAGAAGGAGATGCCGATGGGCAGCTCCAGGCCCAGCTTGGGCATAAAGGTAAGGCCCACCGCCTCCAGAGAGCCGGCGATGAAATCCCAGTACTTGAAGAAGAACAGGATGGCCAGATTGATGACCACCGACGCGGCCACGGCCATACGGGCCCCTTTGTCGTCGTCCCGCCGTTTGTACCGGTCCACCACCAGGCCCAGCAGGTAGTTGATGGTGATGGAGGCCAGCATCACGAAGAGGTAGACCGGCTCTCCCCAGCCGTAAAAGACCAGGCTGACGATGAAGAGGGGGATATTGCGCCACTTGAGGGGGGTGATATAGTAGAGGATCAGGACAATGGGGAAATAGAGAAACAAGAAGTAGATGGTGGAAAAGATCAAAAAGCGTCACCTGCGTTCCGTGCGGTATTACCGCCTGGATACAGGCGGCCATTGCATTATATCAAATCAGCTTTACTTTGCATAGCTGTCAAAGATGGAAACGGCGTCGTCGGCGTATTCGCTCACGGCAAAGAGGATATAGTTGCCGCTGGTCACCAGCTTGTAGTTCTGGACCAGGCCGTACTGCTCGGGCAGGTAGGTGCTCCACTGGGCGTCCATGTCGGCCTGGCGGTCCTCCACGGCGGCCTTGACGGCATCCATCTTGCCGTCCTTCACCTGGGCGATGAAGAACTCGGTGGCCTGGGTGTTCATCATGGGCATTTTGCAGACATACTCCACCAGGTCGGCGCTGTCAATGCCGTAGATGGCCTTCAGGGTGTCGGCGTCCAGGTCAATCATACTGGCGGGCAGATCCAGGGCGGAGATGTCTTTCCAGACTGACTGGACCACGGAGGTCTGGGGTTTCTCGGTGGGCGCAGGGGTGGGGGA
>NZ_JACLZC010000040.1 GCF_016901735.1 Pseudoflavonifractor phocaeensis
GGCAGATGGGGGTAGGTAAGGTGTTAGGCTTTTTTTGGCAGGTAGATTCCTGCCAGATTTTGTCGAAGCAGTCTCTGCTTCACGGCGGCTCCCTCCTAAAGCCGCCGTGATCTTTAGCCTGCGGTCGTCATTCCTTTGTTGAGGGCATAAGAAACGGCGGCCTTGATGTACTCAAAACCGCCGCAGTACCCTGAAAATCCATTTTGGGCGCACAAAGCTACCTGCCCTGCAACGGTTTTTTTCTTTCCCCGTCTGGCGGGGCAGGATAGCTTGGCATATTCAGTTTAGTCTTGCTCCTGTGCGGCTGCCTCTTTCAGCCGCGAAAAGCTCTCGTCACTGATGATGTGTTCAATCCGGCAGGCGTCGGCCTCCGCTGTTTTGGGGTCAACGCCTGCGGCGATGAGCTGCTCTGTAAAGAAGCAGTGCCGCTCGTAGATTTTTTCGGCAACCTCCCGGCCTATATCGGTCAGATGGAGAAAGTGATCCTCGTCCATCGTGAGGAAGCCACCATCCCGCAAAGTCGCCACCGCATGGCACACACTGGGTTTGGACACCTCCATGTGCCGGGCCACATCTACGGAACGAACCATACCGAGTTTCTTTTGGAGAACAAGGATGGTTTCCAGATAGTCCTCCCCGGACGCATGAAGTTTCATATTTACCTCCTAACAGTGGGGGTGTGATGCAAAGAAAGTTTCTAATACGCCAATACATTTTTGGGCTGTTTCAAAATCATAATTACATCGGATGATCTCAAAAAAACTTGTCACATACGCTTTCGATAACAGACAGCAAATATCTTCTGTGTAGCCGCTTTTTATTTTCATCAGCCGCCTATAAACGACTCCATCCATGTCGTTGTAAAATTCGCTGTAATAAGGCGCACATTTACAACGAACTACTATCTTGAAAACATCCAGATGAAGGTAAACGAATGCCAAACACGATTCAGGAATAAGCGAAGATACCGTGTCAGAGGGCGGAACGCTTAACATTTCCAGGAATCTTTTTGCATCAGGTTCCACAACAGCTTTGAGCAAGTCGTCTTTTCCGTGAAATCGGTGATAAAATGCGCCCGTTGTTACACCTGCATGGCGACATATGTCTTTTAGAGAAACGCCTTCATATCCGTCTTTCAGAAAATCGCTCTTTGCACACTCTATCATTCTTAAAGTGGTTTCGTTTTTTAACATATCTTAGATTTATGCCAGGCTCCATCCGGCAGCATTCTTTCGGATATTCACAAAATCCTGGTAGATACCGGGCTGCCCCAAAAGTTCCTCATGGGTGCCCTGCTGCGCGATTTGGCCGTTGTTGATGACCAAAATTTGATCGGCGTTCTGGATGGTATTCAGCCGATGGGCAATAACAAGCAGAGTCTTTCCTTTGACCAGTTCAGAAATCGCTTCCTGGATGTAACTCTCGTTATCGGTATCTACGCTGGCGGTTGCCTCATCCAAAATAATGATGGGCGCGTCTTTCAAGATGCACCGGGCAATGGAAATCCGCTGTTTCTCACCGCCAGAGAGGGTTGCGCCACCTTCGCCCACCACCGTCCGGAACCCGTCAGGCAAGGCCATGATGAAATCATAGCAGCGGGCTTTCCTTGCCGCCTCGTAGACTTCTTCCTCTGTGGCGTCCGGCTTCCCCATACTGATATTGTTGTAGATTGTGTCCTGGAACAAATACACACGCTGAAATACCATACTGATTTGCTCCATCAGCTCCGACAGCGGAACATTACGAATGTCTACCCCTCTGACAGTCACACTGCCGGATTTCACATCCCACAGCCGAGCAAGCAGGTTCGCAATGGTGGACTTGCCTCCGCCGGAGGGCCCAACCAAAGCTGTCATGGAATTTTTCTTCATGTCAAAGCTGATGTGGTGCAGCACTTCTTTATCCTGATAAGCAAAGGTAACATCATGAAACTGTACTTCCGGCTGTCCCGGCTGTGCCGTGGCCGGAAGGTGCTGCTTGCCGGTATCGGGAAGTTCCGGTTCATCCAATACTGCCTCAATGCGGTCCAGTGCGGCGTTCATTACAGTCAGACGGGATGCCTCTCCATAGAGCGCCTTCAGTGGGCCAAAAAGGTCAAATACAAACAGCAGGACGCCCAACACATAGGCCAGGGAGAGCGCACCGCTCTGTTCCAGCACAATAGCCAAACCAAAGATTGCCGCAATGCCAATCCCGTAGAGAATATTCAGGCCCACAGTCCACGGCGTCATTTTCCGCTCAAACGCAAGAGATGTATTTCTGGACCGTTTGAAATTTCCGGTCAGTTCCTCCGACTTTTCGCCCAGCAGGTTATAGCTCTTGATAACGCCAATACCTTCCACAAAGGACAGAACCGCATCCGTCAGCCGTTCGCTTTGTTCCTGGCGGCCTGCCGCTTCCCGCAGGGAGACTTTGTTCATCCCCTTGGATACCAGCCACGCCAAAACGGTTACCGCCGCAGCAATCAAACCGAGCTGCCAGTTCAAATAAAACATAAAAGCCAGGAGAACCAAAGAGGACAGCAAATAACTCATCATATTGCCCAGCGTACTCATGGCGACTTCTTCAATAAACACCATATCGGTACTAAGGACAGAACTAATCTTGCCGACATTCCCCGATGTAAAATATCCCATTGGCAGTTTTCGCAGATGGCCGCCCAGTTCCATGCGCTTAGCCGCAAACATCAAATATCCTGCTGCGCTTTGCAGACTGTCACTGAGATAGTGAACAAGCATCTGCACCAGTACCGCCGCAGCAAGGCCGATCCCTACATATAAGCAGGTCTGCCCGGTCAGTGTTCCGGCTGCAAATCCGCTCAGCACCACAAAGGCCAGAAAAATCGGCATCTTAGACAGGATGGACTCCAAAAACGCACAGACAAATGCGCCCTGGATGCGCCCCTTATAGCGGCCGGAGAGTTTCAAAATCCTCGAAAACAGTGCAAACATTTATTTTCCCTCCTTTGCAGTATGTACTTTCCATTCGGCGCTGTCCTGTGCTGCCTTCCACAATTTTTGATATTCCGGGCAGGACTGGATCAGCTCCTGATGCTTGCCTGTTGCCACCAGCTTCCCGTGATCCATGACGCAGATCTGGTCGGCGTTCATAATGGCAGGCAGTTTATGGGCGATGACGATTAAGGTTTTGCCCTTCACCAGTTCCGCAATGGCTGCTTCCATTTTTTCCTCATTCTCGGGGTCAGCGTAGGCGGTCGCCTCGTCAAGCACGACAATGGGGGCATCTTTTAAGATTGCGCGCGCCAAAGAAATACGCTGACGCTGGCCGCCGGAGAGCATTTTCCCGGCATCGCCCGCCATAGAACGAATGCCCTGAGGCAGTTTCTCCAGGAACTCCATACATTGGGCCTTTTTCGCCGCCTCCAGGACTTCTTCATCTGTTGCGTTCAGCCTTCCGAGCCGGATATTTTCCAGCAGAGAGGTGTTGAACAGGTATTGATCCTGCGCTACATAGGAAATGCGGCTGTTCAATGCCTCCAGACTCATATCGCATAGTTTCTGCCCACCGATGGAGATACTGCCCTTTTGCGGGTCGTAATAGTGAATCAACAGTTTGGCGAGGGTACTCTTGCCGGAACCGGACTCACCCACAAGGGCTGTTTTCTGTCCGGCTCTTGCGGTAAAGGAAATGTCGTGGAGGACTTCATCCTCAACCATTGCAGGTTTCCCGTCGGGGCCAGGCTGCATTGTCTGATAGGCAAAAGTAACATGGTCATAGGTAACGGTGTCATCTTTTCCATGAAACGTATCACCTGTCTGCTGAAGTTCTGGCGCATCCAGGACTTGCTCCAGCGCAGAAATCTTGTAGTTAAGCTGGGGCATGGTAGGCAGGAACCCAAGAGATTTGAGCAGTGGCATACCGATACTCAGGGAAAGGCATAACACCAAAATCAAATCCGGCAAAGCCGACCAGCCGGAGAGAACAAACCAGGCTCCCAGCGGCAGGGTAAGAATAATGGTGCAGGGCAGCAAGCTGCTGTAAATCGCCATCCACGGCCATGCAGCCTTATACCATGCCAGGGTGTAATCCCGATAATCGGACACATCCTTGCGGAACCGTTCATAGGAGTCAGCGTCTTTGTTAAATACCTTGACGACCTCCATCCCGTTGATGTACTCGATGATGGTATTGTTCATCTTCTGCCCAGCCATGTAGTAAGGCCCCATTTTCTTCATGCCGACAGAATACATCGTCATCATGGCAATCAGGCTGATGGGGATAGATGCCAGGGACAAGAGCGCCAGTTTCCAGTCCACAAAAAACATAGCTACATAGACCGCAATCGGGATCATCAGATTTGCGATCCCCTCCGGCATTGAGTGAGCCAAAAGAACCTCCAAACTGTCCACGTCATCCACAAACAGCTTTTTGACTGTGCCGGTGCCCTTATCCTCGATTACACCCAGCGGCAACTTTTCAAATCGCTTTTGCAGCGCAGTCCGCAGACGGAGCAGGGTATCATAAGCTGCCTTATGTGAGATGTTCAGCCCCCAGCCATAGAGAATAGCTTGCAGCACCAGGCATACCAGCACCAATACCACTCGCAGGATGATAAAAGAAGCGTCGATTGCCTCCCCCATGACCAACGGCGCGATTACCTGGTAAGCCAGCACAAAGGGAAGAACCCCCATCAGAACGCTGACCAATACCACCGCCGTGGCCGCATAGAGCCCCTTTTTATGAGGCCCTGCGTACTCAAATACTTTTTGAAACATAAGTCTTACCTCCCATCAGTTAAAATATTTTTCTGAAAGGGTTTTCAAAATCTCAGGTGAAAGCCTGTGATTTTGTATGGCCCCGTGGTCATCCAACTGAACCACTTCCGTACAGGTACGGACAATGAACTCAAAATCATGGGATACCACAAAAACGATCACCCCGGAATTTGAAAGCTGTTCAATCAGATTGCTGACGCGCACCATCGAATCATAATCTAACCCACTGGTAGGCTCGTCGAAGTAAATCACCGGGCTGTCCTTTACGATAGCGGCGCCGATGGTGACCCGTTGCTTTTGACCACCTGAGAGAGAAGCCGGGTGACGCTCCCGATATTCTGAAAGCTCCAAAGCATCCAATGTGGTGTCCACTTTTTCTTTGCAATCGTCCTTTATTCCAAGAGACAGTTCTTCTTCCACGCTGCTGGCAAAGAGCTGATAGTCTGTATCCTGCATTACCAGGTAAGACAGAGCGCGCCGTTGACGGGGTGTGAGTTTCTTTCCGTCAAAGCTGATTTCCCCTTGCTGCTGTTTTAATAGTCCGGTCAAAATCGACAAAAGCGTTGTCTTTCCTGCGCCATTGTGACCGAGAATCCCAATGACATCTCCTGCATGGGCTTCAAAGCTGACATTCTGGAATACATCAGGCCCTTTCTTATAAGAGAATGCCAAGTTCTGCACCGCCAACAGGTGCTTCCCGTCGAAAAGGCGTTCCTTTTCGTGATAGTTTTTCGCATCTCGTTCCGGATACGCTGTCCGCAGGCCATAGGAGATGCGCGTTTTCTCAGGCAACGCGCAAAACTGTTCTCTGGTAAATTCTCGTTCAACCTTTCCATCCTGAATGAGAAACACCCGGTCAATCAAGTCCCGCAGATAATAGAAGCGATGTTCTACCACAAAGATGGTATATCCGTCCTGCTTCAATTTTCCCATGATTTCGGCCAACCGTTTGGTAGCCGCATAATCCAGATTGGCGGATGGCTCATCGAAAATGTAGACCTTGGGTGAGAGAGCATAAACCGAGCCAATGGCAATCTGTTGTTTTTCCCCGCTGGACAGGGCAAAAATGCTCCTGTTCAGGTAGTCCACCAATTCCAAATCTTTGGCCGCCTTTGCGATCCGTTCAATCGTTTCTTCACGGGGAAGGCCCATGTTTTCACATCCAAAGGCCAGTTCCCTGGTAGTGTCTGTCATAAAAAACTGAGAGCGCGGGTCCTGGAATACAGTTCCTACCTGCCCGGCCAGCCCGGATGGTTTCATTTCCAGGAGTGAGTGCCCATCCATCACAAGATCACCCTGAATTTCTCCGGGGTAAAAGTGCGGAATCAGGCCATTAAGCGAACGGATCAGTGTTGTCTTGCCGCAGCCGCTTCGTCCGGTCAGAAGGATAAACTCGCCGGTTTCTACGGTCATATCAATTCCACGGAGGGTATAATCTTGGCTTTCTTCATAGCGAAAGCTGAAATTCTGAAATGAGATCATCGTCATACCCTCCACAAAATGATTTCCCCGATTTTGGTCTGGTCAATAAGGAGAAGCCCAGCCAAAAAGAGAATGCCCAGCAGAGATACCACGATTTCCGGCCACGCAAAGCGAATCGGACGCAACGCATATCGTTTGCATTCCAGTTCCAGGCCGCGTGTTGTGCCGGATGCCGCCAGTTCATCCGTGACCTTCAGGCACCGCATCAGCAGCGGTATCAAAATATACTCTATCGTTGCTAACGGATGGGATACCCGTTTCCAGAAGGTATCACTGATACCGCGAATATCCATCGTGCAGCGGATTTGCCGGTATTCAATCCGCAATGTAGGGATATAGCGGAACATGACGACAAGAGGGATTGTGACCGCCTGTGGCAGCCGCATCCTTTGAAGCGCCACCATCAGGTCATCCATGTAGGTGGTCCGCAATATCCAGAGTCCCATCATCACGATGGGGATCAATTTCAGGACCGTAACGCCAAACACGCTCATAATCACGCTCAAAACCGGCACCTGCACATAACGGAGCAGAGCGTTAAGATAGGCTACAATGATATAGGTCACTATCATTTTCACAGCCCATTTCCCGCCATTGCCTAAAGCAATAAACGCCCCATAAACCAGCATGAGCGCAAGGCTGACAACTTCTCCGGCCAAGAAGTAACTGACAAAACCGATGCACACCAGGAGAAGGATTTTGCAGCGTGGGTCCAGGAGCGCAGACCCATGAAGGGGCTGCCGCTCGATGATTTGTTTGATTTGTGCTTCTTCCATTCCAATGCCTCCCTATAAAATCAAAGCGCGGGACCACATTCAGCCCCGCGCTCTGAAATCAGGCAGCCCGCTTGCCTGCGTTTGTCTGATACATTTTCAGGGGGCTGATCCTGTTATTTTACTGAAACGAGTCCAGCCTTGATAAAGTGCTTCTTCAACGCTTTTTGTCCGATCAGCCCGCCAATCAGTCCTCCAACCAGACCGGCCGCAACAATGACGACCAACATGGGAACGGAAGTAATATTCAGCATTCCATCAATGTACTCCTGCGCGATGTTGTTCTTCTCCATAGCCCCGACAAAGGCGCTCTGAAGGAATTTGATGGGGCAGATCGCGCTGAAAGCGAAAATGGCGCTGAACAACGCATAGGCTGCCATCATGGATTTCATCGTAATATCTTTCCGGCCCATAACCAGGAAATCGCAGATTACACCGCCAATGACAAGGCCAATCGGAATAAACCAGAATGCGCCTACCAGCAGGAACAGAATCGCCTGAATTGCGGCACAGATGGTGAACACGCCTTTCTTCGGCACCTTGGCCAGAAGGAGCATCATCACGATGCCGTTAGGAATAGCAACAACGGACGGATAAAACACATTGGTCACCGGGCCAGCCACGCTCATAATGGTGCTGATAATCATGCAGATGATCCACATGAGGGCTGTCAGGACGCCGATGAGAATAAAGTCTTTCGCATTCAACTTTTGTTTCATGCTCATGCCTCCTCACTTTGTTGGAAAATAAAAATGTGATGTAGTTAGCAACATCTAACCACATCACATAGAATATCAGTTATCGCAGACTAATCCAACCCAAAACCTGCCCGTTTTGACCCAAAAACAGTCAGCCTTTATTTTTTGTGTTATCAAACCGGCTTTCCCGGTAATTTTTTGGTGCTACGCCATATCTTTTTTTAAAGGCAGCCGCAAAATTACTGGCCTTCCCATATCCAACGATCGCAGCAACCTCGCTTACATTCCAGTCTCCTTCTAAAAGCAACTGTGCCGCCTGTGCCAGACGCTGTTCAATCACATATTGATGGATCGGCATACCGTAGAACGATGAGAACCCGCGTGTCAGTTTCGTCATGCTCAAGTGTACCATACGGGATAATTCTTCGCAGGAAGGGGCGAATGCGAGCTGGCTGTCTATAATTCGCTTGGCTTCCATAATGGCAGTTCGCTCAGTCCGGGACATAGAAATGTTTTTACCCATTAAGATGTCCAGTTCCAGCACTTCACCCAAATAAATCGACAGCAGTTCCAGCAGTTTTCCATCCAGGTACAAATATCCCAGCCCGCCACGATATTGTGTGAAACGGCTTGTCTCGGCTAAAATCTGTTCCATAACGGGCGTCACTGGAACTTTTGAAATCCCGTTCAAAAGTTTTTTCTCATAGACAGTTACTTCCTGCCCGTCAAAATAGTCTGATAGAAGCCTGGAGAAATAGGGGATTGGAATTTTGATGCTCTTAAATGAGAAATTGCTATCCTTTTTGTAGCAAATATATTCTGTTCCTCCGTGACCGGCATAAATACAGGACTCATTTTTTTGAATCGTCACAGAACGCCGTTCATCCATGATACCCCAGGAAATTCCGTCATTCAGGCAGAAAATGATTTGCATATATTCCTTACTGACGGGACCCTGCACATTCATATCTGCCTGATAGCACATTTGCCAGTCCGAAAGAATAACGCCATGTTTGATCTTCGTTTGAGCAATTCGCCCGCTTCCCATATCAGACGGAATATCCATCGAAATTGTCTGGGGCGAATTGATTATAAGATCATTATACAATTTGCCAAGATAATGGCTTCCATGCGTCATGATATATCTTCACCTCCAAGGTGGTTAGCTTTCGCTAATTCAATGATATATCGAACGCAGTCATATAGTCAAGTGGGAAAACAGTCTTTCCTTTACAGACAAGCAGAGGATTATAATTTTCCTCTGCTTGTCTGTAACTCATATAAAAACTAATTCAAGATAAATTAACTCCTCCACCTGCGCTTTCAGCGTATTCATCAGCCCCGCCCAGCGCATGGGGTCGCGGGCCTTCAAATCCTCGGTCACGCCTGCCGCCTCCATCATTCGGGGCAGCATGGCGTCCATACGCTCCCGCGCCGCCCGGTCAATCTCCAACAGGTGCGGGTACAGCTTTTCACTCAAAATCAGGCTGCTGTAAAGGCCGGGCCGGTGTTCCTTCAGGTAGCGTTGCCGCATCCGGCCATACATTTCTGATAATATTGGCAAGCGATGCCTGTGGCTATCCAGATAGCCACACGCGCTTGTTGTGGGAAGTCCCCCAAGCCCCCTTGGAACACAGATTTTCAATCTGTGGCTGCGCGTTCTGGCGAACGCTTTTGACCGCGACCAGCTCACCGCTGGCCGTGGTCTTTTTCTTTCTGTTGCGGCTCGGTCTGCTCCATCGCCATGACCCGATCCACGTTGTTTTTGACCGTCAGCAGCTCCCGCATGGCAGTGCGGGCCTGTCGGTACTCGCCATAAGCCTTTTTCTTATCCGCCAGCAGTTGGGCGTACTCGGTCTGAAGCTCCTTGATGGTGGGGAGCTTTTTCACGTTCAGCTCGTTGAAGGCTTCCTTGGCGGCCTGGTGCAGCAAGATTTCCTCCTCATGCTCCTGCCGGAATTTCTTTGAATACCCGGCCTTGCGGTAGGCCACATAGGTGTCGCGGGTCTTGGCGTAGTTGACGATATGAGTTCGCAGCACGGCGATCTCGGCCATGCGCTTCTCGGCGGCCTTGATCTGATCGGACAGCGCATGGTAGCGGGCCGTCGCCTCTGCTGTTTTGGTTTCTAAATCGGCATAATCCAGCAGCCCGTGTTCAGACAGGTAGTTGAGGGTCTGGGCCATCTGTTTGAGGTTGAACACCTTGGCCCAGCGAGCATACCCGGCGCCTTTTCCGGCCTGGAGTTTTGCCTGGATGTCCACCAACAGATTGACCTTGGGTGGAGCGGTCTGTACAGCGGTTTTCTTGCGGGGCGTATGCTCTTTCTGGCCGGAGAGGACCGCCAGCAGATCGTCCAGCGCGTAGCCGTCCCCCAGCCGGTCAAAGCGGACGTTGTTGCCCCAGCCCTCCGCGCCGATGGAGATGGTTTTGCCGCGCTGGTGAACGGTAAAGCCGTCCTGTTCCAGCAGGCACAGCAGCTCCTCCAGGCTGGCCGGTTTCTGTGCCAGCGCCCGGTCAATGGCCTGGCGCAGCAGCTCCTTGTGGGAGGGCTTGGCCGCATCGCCCAGCCACTTGTTGTAGCTCTGGCCGCGCCGCTTGGGAGCCTCCACAATGGAGTAGCCATTCTCGATGCAGATGGTATCGCTCAGACGGTGGACAGCGCGAGTGCTGCCCCAAAAGTTGCGGAACTTGCGGTCACACTCCAGCGTGGTGGAGTTCCATATAATATGGTTGTGGACGTGAGCCTTGTCGATGTGGGTACAGACGATGAAAGCGTGCTTGCCTTTGGTAAAGCGCCGGGCCAGCTCCACGCCCAGGCGGTTGGCTTCCTCCGGCGTGATCTCGCCCGGCACAAAGGACTGCCGCAGGTGGTAGGCGATCACGTCGTCCGCACCGCGCACCCGGCCAGTGCGGGCGGCGTAGGTCTGCTTGTCCAGCAGGAACTGCGCGTCGGCCACGCGGCTGTCACACTGGTAGCTGGTAATGAGCCTGCCGTGGTCGGTCTTTTCTGGATTTTTTACATAGTCGATGATGTCGCTGATCGCCTTGCCGACCATGCGGCCCTTGCCGGCGTGCAGCGGTATGATGCGGGTGGTGGCCATGCGGGGTCCGCCTCCTTTCCAAAAAATAAGCGGCCTGCTCATCACAGACCGCATCGGTTTACTCTATATCAGTTTCCTCGTCCATATAAAAATCGAAATCTTACTCAAAGTCATCTTCCAATTCATCCAGTTCTATCCTGGGCGGGAACCTCATTTCATACTGTTCCGTTGCCAAGGCCCGCACGGTGTCCCGTCGGTCTTTCATCCGCTTCCTCAGCCACGAAAGCTGTCCTTTGGATAATCGCCAGGGAAGGTTGACAAGCTGGGTAAGCGTCATTTCTTCCGCCTGCTTTTCTGGCGGGAGAGCGGCGCAGGTTTTACAAATGTGCGCGGCGTGACCCTTGCTGGAAAACTTTTCGTTTGCCTTATACTCGCCACAGACCTTGCAGTAGTGTCCACGTTTTTTCATACCTCACCCTCGCAACGAGAGAACAGCTGCCGCACCGCAGCCATGACCGTATTCCAGTCAAGGTCGGACGCATAGGAAAACTTTTTCTGATAGGCCGCCCACAGGTCCTGCATGACCGGGCTGTTCTCCACTTCATCAAAGACTTCGGCGGCCTCGGCCAGATGGCGCTCGGTGCCGCGCTTGTGGGCTGTCGCCAGCAGCGCGTCATGGAGAACGTGCGGGTCCAGAGTGCTGCCATAGAGTTGTTGCAGGATGGCGATGTCGTAAAAATCTCTCATACGGGTGTTGGTCGTAGTGCGGGTGATGATGGTTTCCAGCTTTTCGGCCAGCACGGTCTCCAGGTTATAGGCCCAAACGTCGATGGAGCGGTCCTCCAGCATGAGCTTGAAGCTGTACCGCACCTCTTTAGGGGTGATGGCGTCGCCGGTTGAAATGTCGATTTTCAGCGGGGTGCGCACCCCGTCAAAGAGCGTTGTCACCGTGACCCGGATACCGGGATATTCCGCTTCATCCATGATTTCCGAAATGCTTTTCACCTGGAAGGTAACGCCGTCGTCAATGGGAACAGCGATGATCTCGGCCATCATGTTCTCCACATCCTCGACACTGACGTTGGCCCCCTTGACCGTTGCGTCCAGGTCCATCGTGGAGCGGGCGTCCAGACCGACCATCGCGGCCACCAGCATCCCGCCCTTGAGGATGAATTTGTCCCGGTAGGACGAGAGAGAAATGCGTTCCAGAAAACGCTCCATCATATAGTTGCGCATCAAAACCTGCGCATCCGCAGCATTTTTCTTTGACAGGTTACGGATCAAATCTTTCAGTTGTCTGGCTGTCTTTATCATAGGAGTACCTCCAAATACTGGCGTAAAATCTTCTCGACCCGGAACAGCTTGGCATAGCGCACCAGCGTCCGCAGGTCCTTATCTTTCCGGCGAGCATACGCTTTCAAAGCGTCCTGGAATGTCTGCATTTCGATGTGGCTCCGGCTGCGCAGCACATCGCAGATCGTCCGTTCCATATCATAGACCGGCACATCGTGACCGAAGGGGGTCTGCGCGGTTGTCAGGCCGACCTCATGCAGCTCCGCCTTGATGGTAAAGACCTGGACGCCTTCGTCCTTGAGCCGGGTGGGGTTGTACCCTGTCTTGACCGTGACAGAATAGGCCAGCGGCTCCCGGTCGGTCAGGTCGTGGAAAAACAGCGCCGTTTCATGGGAAAAAACTGCCTGCGGACAGCGAAGATGCAGCAGATACATGGCGTCCACCCAGGCGTCTTTGGAAAGATAAATCCCATGCGCCGCCTGTTCCAGCCCACGAGACTGCACGAATTGATAAAAAACAGGTTTTGAGATCCCGGCCGCGAGGGCCTGCCCGGTGCGCAGCATCCCGTCCTGACGTTCCATCAGCTGGTCCAGCTGTTGAAATTGGCTCACGTTCTTCACCTTCCTTTCATGCTAATATTATACGCTAAATTAGCACGAAAGTAAAGTCAAAAAATTGCCGGGCACTCACTCCCGGCAATTCTTCGCTTCCTATTCAGCCATACACCGCGTCCTGGATCGCATACCGCAGGTCCTGCACCTTGCCCACCAGCCAGGCAGCGGCCATCGGCAAACCCAGCGGGCTGACCAGGAAGGCAATCACCAGCAGGATCAGGCCGTTTTGCGGCGAGTAGGTCACAAGCACCGCGATCCCCAGCAGCGCCACCACTGTGGAGGCCAGGCCGAAGATAAAGCTGGACACATACAGCAGCCCGAAGCACAGCCAGGTGAACAGCATCAGCGCCAGCACCACCGGCGCGGCAAGGATTTTCAGCCCCAATTTCAAAATAAACAGCACCGCTCTCATTTCAGCGCCTCCTTCCGCCAGTCCAGGTATGGCTGGCACAGTTCCTCTACGGCCTTTTCGTCCGCCTCTGTGACCTCCCGGCGTCCCCGCGTCCGGCAAATCATGGCAAAGTCCTGAAAATCCGAGAGAAGTATATCGAACAGTTCCTCCGGGGTCCGGCAGAGAATGCCGTCCACGCAGTAGCGGGAGTCCTTGTCCCAGCTCAGTCGGACGTAGCCGCGTTTGCAGGGAAGAACTTCTTCCTCCGGGTCGCGCAGCAGGTACTCTTGAAAAATCTCCAAGACGTTTTCAAACGTCAACATCAGCCATCACCTCGTTTCTGACTCCATTATCAATCACAACCCGCCAAAACGCAACGATACCGGCAAAGAAAAAAGAGGGAGGCCCGGCGATGCAGCCTGCACGCGCCGGACCTCCCTCACAGCCGGGGCGTATGCCCCTGTCACGACAGCTTTGCCAGCTGGGTCAATACCTGATGCACCCCATCCCACAAAGCCTCCTGCCGCCGGGTTATATCCTCCAGGTCAGCGTCGTAAATGCGCCCGGTTTCATGCACACGGCGGGCCAGCTGGTTCAAGTTGTTGCTGGAATAGCGCATCAGGGAGACCAGTTCCTTCAGCTCCGGCAGTTCCAGGCGCACCACATAGCCGTCCAGGGCCATCTTGCGCAGATAGGCTTCCCGGTTCGTTGTCCCCAGCTGGACCATCTTCTGCTCGATCAGCGCCAGTTCTTCCGGCGAGACCCGGAAGTTCAGCTGCACCTCCCGCTTGCGCTTGGGGGCGCTCACCGTTCCGGCTCCTTTTTCTTATGGATGGGGGATTTTTTCTCCGGCTTTTCAGCGGGACGCGGCTCCTGTTTCAGCTGGCGGCGGACTGAGGGGCGTCGCTGGCGCAGCTCCTTGGAGCGATCCTCGCTGGCCAGGATGGTGACATAGGTGCCGGGCAGGTCCTTCATGCCGGTGATCGCCAGACTGCGGAATGGCAGCAGCACCATCAGCCGGTCATGGGCCTGGGTGCCTGCGCGGGCCAGAAAGTCCGGCGAAACGCGGGCCATGTAGTGGGTGCCGTGGGGGCTGTTGGGCGTATCCGGCGCACGAAGCTCCTGCAAGAGCCGGGCGGCCTCGGCACGGATTTCCTCCGGCGTCAGCGGCTGGAGCCGCAGATAGTCCTGCCGCGCCTGGCTCAAGAACAGATCGACCAGGCCGGAGTGGCTGTCCACCACAAAGTCCAGGTTGCGTTCGCCGCCAAAGCCGTCCGGGTTGGGCGGGATGTCCACCGTTTTGGCCCACGCCTTGTTGGCCGAACTGAAACGCTCATCCCAATCTTTCTGCTGTACGGTGTTTGCCAGCACATAGAGGGTGCGTGTGTAGCCGAACTGCTCGATCACCTGGGGTACCGCATCCTTGTCCAGCCGGTTGTCCCGGTAATGTTCCGAAATGGACGCCTCAATGGCCTCCTTGCAGGCGATGTTGACGCGGCGGGACGCCCGGTACAAATCCAGGTCGCCCTGTTCGCGGGCATGGGCGGCGGCGTGCCGGTAGAGCGGCAGTTCCCGCTGGGCGTCCAGCGCCGCCTCGGCCCGCTGCTCGATGCTGTCCCGCACCACATCCATGTAGGAAGTCTCCCGGTCAGAAAACTCCTTGTAGACATCGGCCAGCGGGGACGGCGACGCCAGCAGCGCGGCGGCCCGGCTTTGGGGCAGGTCCAGCTCCTCCATCGCCATCAGGATGTCCTCCCGGATCGTGTACTCATAGGTATGCTTTAGAATTTCCTCCGGGGGCTGGCTTTTCAGCCAGTCCCGGAACTTGTCCTGCTCGGCGGCCATCTTCTCATAGAGGGCCGTGTTTTTATCGGTATTCATGTCATCGCACCTCCTGTTCGTGGTGTTTGGGTTTCTTTTCGGGATTGCGCGGCACCGGGCGTTTCAGGCCCTCCAGCACCGAGGGGCGGCTGCTCTTGGCAAGCACCGCCTCCGGCGCAGGGCGGCCCCGGCTGTCCATGTTCAGCAGTACGTCCAGCTCGGCCAGTCGGGCAGATTTGTCCCGCAACTCCTGTTCCTGGGGGAAGGGCTTGCCCACCTCCGCTTTGGCGGCGGCCTGCTGCTGGTAGAGATTGTCCAGCTGGTTCTTCACCGCCTCCAGCCGCTGGGGCATCTGGCTGAGCGCATTGTCGATACGGGTGAGATTTCCACGGGGGTCTGCGCCCAGCGTCGCCCGGTGGGTCATCTGGCCTTTCAGCAGGAGCATATACTCCTGCCGGAAAGCGTCAAACGTCACCGACATAGCGAAGCCCCGGTAACTGCCCACCGGCACCGGGTCGGTCCCTTTGACCTCCTTGCAGGCGTCCAGCAGCGCGGCCCCGGCGTTCTCTTTGTCGGTGAGGGTGTCGCCACGGACTTCCATCCCGGCAAAGCCGTCCTCCGGGTGGGGATGGGCGGCCAAGGTCGCCATATCGGCTTCCAGCCCGGCGATAAAGCCCTTGTTTTTCTCAATCTCCTCCGGGAAGGTTTTCAGCAGCTGGTCCTCCAGACGGTACTGCTTGCTCTGGTGGTCGGCCTTCATCAGCTTTAACCGCGCCACGTCCACATCCAGGTCCATACGCTCCTTGATGCGCGGGTCCCCGGCGCACAGCGCCTTGATCTCGGCAAAGGACAGCGCCGTTTCGTCCACATCGTCGCAGCTTCGCACCGGCGATTTGGAGGTCATGATCTGGCTGATGAATTTCTGTTTGTTTTCCACCGTCTGCCAGAGGTAGGCATCGAAAGTCCCCTCCGTGACGTAGCGGTACACATGGACGGTCTCGTTCTGGTTGCCCTGGCGCTCGATGCGCCCCTTTCGCTGGGCCAGGTCGCCGGGCCGCCACGGGCAGTCCAGGTCATGCAGCGCCACCAGGCGATCCTGCACGTTGGTGCCCGCGCCCATTTTGGCCGTGCTGCCCAGCAGGACGCGCACCTGCCCGGTGCGGACCTTGGAGAAAAGCTCCTTTTTGCGCACCTCGGTGTTGGCCTCATGGATAAAGGCAATCTGCTCGGCGGGCACACCTTTAGCGATGAGCTTCTGCCGGATGTCCTCGTAGACCGTAAAGGCCGGTTCCGGCTCGTCCAGCGGCACCGCGTCCTCCAAAGCGTGGAGGGTCGGGTTGTCCAGCGCCTTGGCTACCTTTTTGGCGGGCCGGGCCTGGGGCGTGGAGATGTCGCAAAACACCAGCTGGGTCAGCTTGTCAGCCTCGCCATCCCGCCAGATCTGCATGATGTTGTTCACGCACTGATTGACCTTGGTGCCCGGCTCATCCGGCAGCAGCTGGTTGATGATCCGCTGGTCCAAGCCCAGCTTGCGCCCGTCGCTGGTGATTTTGAGCATATTGTCCTGGGACGGGTCCACCGTGCCGCTGTGTACCAGGGAAGCGCGCTCCGAGAGCGCCTTCACCATTTCCTGCTGCTGCTCGGTGGGCTGGGCCACGATGTTGTGGTACTCCACCTGGGGCGTGGGCAGGTGCAGCTGGTCGGCGGTTTTGATGTCCGCGATTTCTTTGAACAAGTTCATCAGCTCCGGCAGGTTGAAAAACTTGGAGAAGCGGGTCCGCGCCCGGTAGCCGGTGCCCTCCGGGGCCAGCTCCAGCGCCGTCACGGTCTCGCCAAACCGGGACGCCCAGCAGTCAAAGTGGGTCATGCCCAGCTCTTGCAGGCGGTCATACTGGAGATACCGCTGCATGGTGTAAAGCTCGGTCATGGAGTTGGAAACCGGCGTGCCGGTGGCAAAGATGACGCCCCGGCTGCCGGTGATCTCGTCCATGTAGCGGCATTTGGCGAACATATCCGAGGATTTCTGCGCGTCCGTCGTAGAGAGGCCCGCCACGTTGCGCATCTTCGTATATAAGAACAGGTTTTTGTAGTTGTGGGCCTCGTCCACGAACAGCCGATCCACGCCCAGCTGTTCAAACGTCACCACATCGTCCTTGCGGCCCTCGGCTTGCAGCTTTTCCAGCCGCGCCTCCAGAGACTTTTTGGTGCGTTCCAGCTGCTTGACAGTGAACCGTTCCCCGCCGCTGGCCTCCACCTCAGCGATACCCTCGGTGATTTCCCAAATCTGCTCATGCAGCAGCCGCTCCTGGCGTTCCTTGCTGATGGGGATTTTCTCGAACTGGGAGTGTCCCATGATGATGGCGTCGTAGTCGCCGGTGGCGATGCGGGCACAGAACTTCTTGCGGTTGTGCTTCTCAAAGTCCTTTTTGGTTGTTACCAGAATGTTGGCGGACGGGTACAGACGCAGGAACTCCGAAGCCCACTGCTCGGTCAGGTGGTTGGGCACCACAAAGAGGGATTTCTGGCACAGACCCAGCCGCTTGGCCTCCATCGCGGCCCCCACCATTTCAAAGGTCTTGCCCGCGCCCACCTCATGGGCCAACAAGGTATTGCCGCCGTACAGCACATGGGCGATGGCATTTTTCTGGTGTTCCCGCAGGGTGATGGCCGGGTTCATGCCGCCAAAAACGATGTGACTGCCATCATACTCGCGGGGCCGAGTGGCGTTCATTTCCTCGTTGTACTGGCGCACCAGCGCCTGCCGCCGCTCCGGGTCGCGCCAAATCCAGTCGCGGAAAGCATCCCGGATGGCCTGCTGCTTTTGCGCGGCCAGGGTGGTTTCCTTGGCGTTCAGCACCCGGCGTTCCTTGCCGTCCGCGTCCTCCACGGTGTCGTAAATACGGACATCCCGCAGGTTCAAGCTGTCCTCCAAAATTTTGTAGGCGTTGGCGCGGCCAGTCCCGTAGGTCGAGTAGGCGGCCACGTTGTTTTGCCCCACGACATTTTTGCCGGAGATCTGCCACTCCGCCGTAAAGGGGGTATAGTGGACTTCAATGCTGCGCTGAAGATAAAAAGGCGTGTCGAAGGTCTCGTACATGAATTGCTGGATATACTCCTTGTCGATCCACGTCGCACCCAGCCGCACCTCGATCTCGGAAGCGTCCAGGTCCTTGGGCTGGGCGGCGGTCAGGGCCTCCACGTTGACCGCAAAGGCCGGGTCCTGCTCCGCCGCCCGCTGGGCCTGGCGCAGTTTCCGGCGCACGTTGCCGGAGAGGTATTCATCGGCGGTCACATAATGGGGCGTTCCGTCCGGCTCAGCCTGGCCCGGTACACGGAAGATGACACCGCGCAGCTCGTCAGCCAATTCTTCGCCGGTTTTGCCGGTGAGCTGTTCCATATAGGTCATGTCCACGCAGGCTTTTTCAGAAATGGAGACTGCCAGGGCCTCAGAGGCGGTGTCTACGGTGGTGACGGCCTCATGGGGCTTGATGGTTCTCGTCGAGAACATATCTGCTTTGTGCTTCAGTTGGCCGTCCTCGTCCAGCACCTCCAGCGCACAGAGCAGGTAATAACTGCTGTCATCGGCAAAAGCCAGCCGGTTCGCCCGGTCATTGATAAGTCCGTACTTGGCGGAGAAATCGTCATAGCGGCGGTTCAACTCGGCCATCTGCGCCCGGATGTCGGCATCCGGCGCGGCGGCGTCCATCTCCAGGTCGATGAGCTGCTGCACACAGTCCCGCAGCCCCACCATCCCTTTGACGCGGGCTTCGGCGGTGGCGTTCAGGTCCGGGCGCACCATGCGGCTGTTTTCCCGGAAGTACACCGCGCCGTCCACCACCGTGTAGGAGTAGTTCTTCACGTTGGGGTCAGCCGGGAGGGATTCGTCGATGTCCTCGCCCTCTCCCAGCTCCGGCAGCGTGGCCTCCTGATAGGTGCCGCGAATGTACTTCACGGCATCGTGCAGCTGATCGGCCAGCTCCAGCCTCTCGATGGGGGCCACGGTGTAGTCCTGCTTGCCGTATTGGGTGCTTTCGGCGGTGGGCCGCCCCAGCACCATCTCCGGGTGATCCAGAAAATACTGGTTGACCGTGAAGCCCTCCTCGGTCCGGCCGGTTTGGGTCCAGTCCGGAGCGATGTCCAGCGGACGGTCCCGCTTTTGCAGAAACAGGATGTCGGACACCACATCAGTCCCGGCGTTGGCGCGGAAGGCATTGTTGGGCAGGCGGATGGCCCCCAGCAGTTCGGCCCGCTGGGCCAGATACCGGCGCACAGTGGAATCCTTGGCGTCCATCGTATAGCGGCTGGTGACGAAAGCCACCACGCCGCCCGGCCGCACCTGATCCAACGCTTTGGCAAAGAAGTAATTGTGGATGTTGAAGCCCAGCTTGTTGTAGGCTTTGTCGTTCACCTGATACTGCCCGAAAGGAACGTTACCGATGGCAAGATCATAGAAGTCCCGCCGATCGGTAGTCTCGAAGCCCGCTACGGTGATGTCGGCTTTGGGGTAAAGCTGCCTGGCGATGCGCCCGGAAATGCTGTCCAGCTCCACGCCGTACAGACGGCTCCCGGCCATGCTCTCCGGCAGCATCCCGAAGAAATTGCCCACGCCGCAGGACGGTTCCAGAATGTTGCCGGTACGGAAGCCCATCTGCTCCACAGCTTCATAAACGGCGCGGATGACGGTGGGGCTGGTGTAGTGGGCGTTGAGGGTGGAGGCCCTGGCCGCAGCGTATTCCTCCGGGGTCAGCAGTTCCTTCAGCTCCGCATACTCGGCGGCCCACGCGGGTTTGTCCGGGTCAAAGGCGTCCGCCACACCGCCCCAGCCCACATAGCGGGACAGCACTTCCTGCTGCGCCGGCGTGGCCTGGCCGGTGGTTTCCTCCAGGTATTTCAGCAGCTTGATCGCTGCCATGTTGGCCTGGTACTTGGCCTTGGGACCGCCCTCGCCCAGATGATCGTCGGTGATGCGGAAGTTCTCGGCGTTGCGGCGCAGGTTGTCCCGGTACTCCTGATAGGCCGCCTGCTCGGCAGCCCTCTGGTTGGGTAAAGTCTGCCACTCGCCGTTCACCGGGATGGCAACCGGGTAGTCCGGCTTTTCCTCCGGCTCCGCGTCCGGGGCGTGGGCCGGTTCCGGCGGCGTGGGTTCCGGCCGGTCAATGTGTAGCCGTTCCACCACCACGTCATAGGGCAGATGGTTTTTGTCGCCGGGGTAGACGGCAACCGTCTCGGAGCGGAACGCCGGTGCCTCGGCGGCTTCTTCAATGGGCTTGGCGGTTTCAATCGCCGGTTCGGCCTGCTCCTGTCCAAAGCCGTCCAGCTGGCGGGCATACAACCCGCGCAGCAGCGGCGCGACCTCATCCCAGCGGAAGAACAGCATGGCCAGCCGTTTTTCGTCCGCGTCCAGCACTTCCAGCTCGATGCCTTCGGATATGGTGCGGTAGTCGGCGGTGTCGCCGGTCTCCAGCTCCATCGTCTCGATGATGTCAGGATAGGCCCGGCTCAGCCACAGGGCGACCTCCCGGTTGCTCTTGCCGGTGCGCAGCAGTTCGGAAAGCTCCGCCTTGTCCGGCGCGCCGATGAGGCCGTGGGCCAGCACATCCCGCAGGTCCTGGTCCGCCGTGTCGGGGTTGACGGGCAGGAACTCGGTGTAGAAGTCGTTGCGATTGTCTGCCCGCAGAAGCTGCTCGAACCGCTCCCGGCTCTCGGCCCGGTAGATGGGATAGCTCATGCCGGTGGGCAGCAGTTGCACCGTGTCCTCCCGCAGTTCGGTGATTTGGTGGGCGCGGTCATCCAGATAGACGGTATCGCCCACGTTGTAAACCGGGGCGGACGGGTCGTAAGCGGTGCGCTCCGGGATGGCGCCCCGGATGGCGGCATATTCCTCGTCCGACACCGTGATGTCGATCTCATGGGTGGGTTCACCGCTGCCGATGGTGAGGGTGTCTCCCTCGCGGGTGATGGGCTGGCCGGATAAGTCCGGCAAAGGCGGTTTTGCCGCTGCCTCGGCCTGTTCCTCGGTTGCGACGGCCTCCACATCCCGCATAACCTGCTGGATGAACGGGTCACTGTCCAGTTTTTCCGGGTCCACCACCCGACCGTTCACAATGCCGCGCTCGGCCAGCGCCTCCCGGATGGCGATGGGGTCGATGTTGTCAAAACGGTCCTGCTCCGCCTCGGTGTAGAACCGATCTTCCTTGATGAGCTGGGCGATCCGGCGCTGCACCTTGGGCCAGGGCACATCGCCCGCCGCGCTGTCCACCGTCACAGGCAGGGTCGGGAAGTCATCGCCATATTCCTGCCGCAACCAGGCGGCGGTGTCCTTTTCACGGGCATGGTCCCTCATGTAGCGGACAACCGCGTGTTTGCTCTCAATATTGCCGTTCCATTCCTGGATGGCGGCGTCGATCTCCGCCTGGGTCAGCGCCCGGCGCACAGGTTCCGCCTGCGCAACGGGTTTGGGCATAGAAAAAGCAGAGGGCGTTTTCACACTCTCTGCTTCGTCGATATTCTGGATTTGTTCCGCTTCGGAGAGGAACAGGTTTAAGGTCAGCTGTTGATAAGTTCCGCCAGCAGAATCTCCTCCGCCTGGGCCTTGCAGGTGTTCATCAGGCCCACCCAGACCATCGGGTCGCGGGCTTTCAGCGCCTCCGTCGCGCCCGCCGACTCTGCCAGCCGGGGCATCATCTGTTCGAGACGGCTGTTCGCGGTCTCGTCGATCTCCAGAAGATGCGGGTACAGCTTCTCGCTCATCAGCAGCTGGTTGTAGAGGATGGGCCGGTGTTCTTTCAGGTACGCTTTCCTCATCCTGCCGTACTTGCCCAGGGGCTTCTCCGTCTGTTCGGACAGCTTCAGGTCGGGGATCAGGTAATCTCCGTTCCTCGTGTAAGTCAGGTTGTTCTCCATGTGTGGCACTCCTTTCCGCGCTCTTGGCGCGCTCATAGTTCTGGATGGTAACGCCGATCTGCCGCAGCACCTGTTGATTGATTTGGCTGACCGCCGTGCCCAGCGCCCCCACGGTGGCAGGGGTATTGAAGTCGAAAATCGCCATGAAATCCTCATGGCTGAAATACTGCTCCGGCTCCAGCCCACAGCGGGACATCAGGGCGTAGGTAATGCTGACAGCGGCGGCGGATTTGAACTGGACTTCGATGTTGTACTCATCGTACTCCTCCAAAAAGGAACCGTCAACGATGTAGAGAATGTCTTGCCGGTGATCCGTCCAGTATTCTTCCGCCAGCCCGGCGGCCACATCGGCCAGCTGCTGGGCCAGGTCGTTACCGCCCACATTGTAGTTGCGCTCCAGCATCGCCATGACCGGCGCGGCGTGTTCCTCGTTCATCGTCCACAGCCAGGGGGTGCGGGAGTGTTCACGGGTGCCAGTGTCGGAAATGTCGAATACATAGCGCAGCCGGGGCCGGTCCCCGGAATCATCCACCAGCGCGATACCCTTGGACCCGCGCCGCACATACCGGCCCATGCGGTTGTTCCACAGGTCGTACTCGGCGCAGGCGGTGGCATCCGGGCGCTGGGCGTAGATCATCAGCTGCTCATGGAACGGATATTTGTAGAGGCGGGCGGCGGTGGTGAGAAAGCCCGCCCACTCCTGCCAGCTGCCGGTGAGCTGCCGCGCCACCTGGTCGGCCATCTGCGCGTATTGTTCTGCTTTAGTTGGCATGGGGTTCTATCCTCCCTTCATTCGGATATGAAAATGGGGCGGCACAGCGGCCGCCCCAGCGGGTCAAAACAGGGGGTTACTCGTCAAAATCCGGGTACAGCTCCAGCTCGTCAAACTCGGCCTCGGTCATGGCGCGCAGCTTGGCGAGGGTGCTGTCAGTCAGGGCCAGCAGCTCGGCCTCGTCCGCCTGCAAGTGGCCGCGCATCTCGGTCAGGGCCTCGATGGCCCCCTGGCGGGTGCCGGGGTTGTAGATGCACAGCAGGTTGGTTTCCTCAAAGGTCAAAGCGTTCATATCAGATCTCCCTTTCCGCGCTCTTTTTGGGCGCTGTCTTTTTATGTTCGGGTTTGGGCTGGCTTTTCAGCTGCTCCACAACGGATTTCTTCTTGTCCCGGTCCTCCCGGTGGGCGGCGGCAGCCAGGTCCATCAGGGAAATGGGCTGGCCGCTGCGGGCCTGCTGTTCCAGCTGGGCCACCGTCTGCTCCTTGGGGCCGTTGTTGATGATACCGTCGATCATGCCGTAGTCATCCTCCACGGCCATCTCCGCATTTTTCAGCGGGTTGTCCGGCAGGAATCCGGGAACCTCGGCAAAGCCGAAGCTGTCGCAGTAATGACAGGATACCTTGCCGTCCCGCTTGATGGCAACGATGTCGCTGACGCTCATGGATGGGTGGCGGTAGTCGGCGGGGTGTTCATTGTTGAAGCGGTATTCAAGATTGTCCAGCACGCTGCCTTTCAGGTCGCCAGGGGGCAGCGGCGCGGTGTAGACCAGATCATAATTGTCCCGCTGCACCGTCTGCCCGATGGACTTGAGCCATTCCAGCCCCTCGTAGCGAATATCCCGCAGCTCGTCGGTGTGCTTCACCTGATAAATAGCGAAGCAGTCGCCCTCATGGTTGAGGAACGCCTGCTCCCGTTCCTGCTGGTGGTCCATGCGCTCCTTGACCTGGGCATCGAAAGCCGGGCTTTCCTCCCATTCCTCGCGGGTGACGGCGAAGATCCCGTCGTGGGCGTCCAGATCGGCGGTATCAAAAGCCATCGCCGGGTTCTCGCCCTGCTGGATGATGTAAACGGTCAGATCACGCTCCATCAGCTCATAGGCGCGTTCTTTGGAAAGGGGCAGAAGGTCCCCGTCCAGATAGCCGCACTTTTCCAAATCGTCCTGGGTCAGCGTCGGGTCCGGCATGGGATATTCGTCCAGATGCTGTTCCGGGGCGTCCGGCAGCTGAGTGGTTTCCGGGGCGGCGGCCTGAGCCTCTGTCTGCATCTGCTGGACAGCCGCTTCCTGCAAGGTCTCGATCATGGACAGCGGCGCATACTGGATGGATTGGCCGCCCATGCCGTGCATCTCACAGATTTTCAGCGCGGCGGTGGACAGGGGCAGCTCCGGCGCATCCAGCTGGCCGCCGTCCAGCTGCTTCATGGTCGCCATATCGTAGAGCGTGTAGTCCCAGCCGGTGTCGCAGGGCTGAACATGAAGATAGGTGGTATCGTCCAGCACCAGCAGGGCCTCGCGGTACTCGGTGCTGGGCGGGGTGGTTTCTACGCCCATCGCCCTCGCTTCATCCGCCATTTTCACAAGGTTGGGGTCAGGTTCCGGCACCAGTTGCTCCAGACGATCCAACAGCTCGGCAGCTTTTGTGGCCGCTTCTCCAGGTTCATTTTCATCGGCAATTTCCTGGAGCCAGTCCCGAACACCGCTGGCATCCCCGCTGCGGAGCGTAGCGGTCAGTTCCCGCAGCGCATCCTCCCGATTGTCCACCTGATCCCGGTATTCATAGGTATCATAGTCAAAAGAAAACTGGTCGATGTCGGCTGCCAACTGCTCGATAGGGTCCCGCTGCGGTTCCGGGGCAGCGGTCAGGTCAATGCCGCGCTCCTTGCAGATAACCTTATAATGCCGGTCAATGTCCGCGATCAGTTCCCCGGCTGCCTTGTTGATGGTCTCTAAACTGGCCCGCAACTCCGGCAGCTCCTTACCCTGGCTCCAGTTGGCGATATAGCCGAAGCTGTTCTCGCCGGTCTGGATACCGTAATACTGGCAAACCGCGTAGGAAATGCTCTCGGCCTCCACCTCCTCGGTGTTGCGGTCTTTCTTCTTGGGCGGCTCCTTGTCACCGGCCCTGGCCGCTTCCTCCTGTGCCTTGGCGTAGTTGTGCAGCTTGCTGTGGGCGATCTCATGGACGGCGGCGGAAACGGTCTGTACCTCGCTCATGCCTGCTCGGATGGCGATGCGCTGCTGGTCCGGCGAAAAATACCCGTCCATGTTGGCGGCCATCGGCTCCACGGAGAGCGGCACCGGCGCGGACCGGCGCAGGGCCTCCATGAAAGCCTCGTAGTTCTGGACGTTCCCGGACAGGGAGGACGCCAGCTCCGGCAGCGGTTTCCCGTCCGTCTGGCTCACATCAAACACCTTCACCGGGCGGAACATAGGGATTTCGATTTCTTTTTCTTCCATGACTGCCTTGCCCTCTGCGTCCAGGATGGGGGCCTTGGTGTCCGGGTCCAGCTTCTGTTCCTCGATCTTTTTCTTGAACGGCGTGGGCGCGATGATGGTGATGCCGTGTTCGCCGCGCTTCACATGGCGCTCAAACTGATTTTTCCACTTGTTGTACCCAGCCACCAGCGTGGCGTCCGGCTTCTGCATATAGATGAGCATGGTGTTGTTGACGGAGTAGCGGTGGAACCGGGACATTACGGACAGATAGCGCATATACTTTTCGCTCTCGAACAGCTCCTTGATGCCCTGCTCGATGCCCGCCGTGATTTGCTGCAACCGTTCCCGGTTGGTGGGTTTGTCAGCCATGATGTTCACTCTCCCTTCTATGGCCGAAATTTCAGCAGTGTGTTCTGCGATCCACTGGTCCTGTTCCTCGGTGCTGCTGTCGAGAAAGGTGTCCAGCAGATAGCCCATGTAATCTTTTTTCTGGATGGCCTCCAAAAAGCGCGGGTGCGGGTCCTTGTCCGGCGTCTTGGGGGAATAGTCGGCCTCCCATTTTCGGAGCAAGTGATAGTAGTCTGTCAGGACGCGCCAGCCGTGTTCCCGTTTTTCTTTCCGCACCTGCGCCTCGGATTTTTGCCGGACATAGCTTCGCCGGGGCGGGGCCTTGCTGTCATAGGAAAGGCCAAAATCCTGGGCCAGCTTTTCGGCAGCCTCTTTGGGGGACAGGCCATAGAGCCGGGCGGTGAAGTCGATCACGTCGCCGTCTGCACCGCAGCCAAAACAGTGGAAACGGGTGTCCACCTTCATGCTGGGGTGGCGGTCATCGTGGAAGGGACAGCAGGCCATGCCGCCGCGTCCCACCGCGATGCCGTAAAGCTCCGCCGCCTCTCTGGCGGTGACGGACTGTTTTACGACTTCAAAGACGCTCTCGCCCATGCTCACTTGCCGCCCGCTTTCGGGACGGGCGGTTTGTACCCGGCGGCCTTGGCCCGTTCGCTGGCGGCCTTGCGGCGCTCGGCGCTGTACGGCTCCCGCACCGACACGCAGCGTTTGGGCACCGTGAAGGTCTGGCGGTCCTTTTTCACGATCTGGTCCGGGTATTTTTCCGCCAGCCTCCGCAGCTTTTCCAGCAGGCGCGGGTCGTGAGAATAGACCTCGGCGGTGGCCTCGGCCTGGTTGTAGAGGATAATGGTTTCCTGTTCATACAAACTCAGTTTCATTTGCCGCCGCCTTTCTGCCGGTCAAATTCCAGCTTGAAGTTGACGTACTGGCCGGTATCTTCCAGCACCACGGTGGCGTCGTAGGTCCTGCCGCTTTTCTCGGAGTACAGCCCCGTCACATGGGTGCGGCCATCTTTGAGCAGCGCCGCCACGATGGCCTTGGTGGGCTGTTTGCGCTTCGCTGCCCACCAGTTGTTGTTCTTCCAGATCGCAAATTTGCAAGATTTGTCCTGGCAGAAGAAGCCTTTTTGCATTTCTGCAATTTCACCGCCGCAGCGGGGGCATTTGCCCACCACCTCGCGGGGCGGGGCAAACAGGTACTCGCTGCCCTTGATGACCTGATAGGTCCCCACCAGCTCCTTCAGCATGGCGGTAATCTCGGCCATGAAGTCCTCCGGGGCCAGCTCGCCGCGCTCGATCTCGCCCAGCCGGTACTCCCACTCGGCGGTCAGCAGCGGGGATTGCAGCTGCTCCGGCAGGACGGTAATCAGGGAAATGGCATCGTGGGACGGCAAAAGCTGCACGGTTTTCTTGCTCTTTTTGCGTTCCAGAAAGCCGGTGGACACCAGCTTTTCCAAAATCCCGGCGCGGGTGGCGGGGGTGCCCAGCCCCTTGCGCTCGGCATCCTCCGGCATATCGTCCTTTCCGGCAGTTTCCATCGCAGAAAGCAGCGTGTCCTCTGATACGTTTTGTCAAGGTGGTTTTAAGAAATTTTCCCGCAATCGTTCATAATGAGCCGCTTGATTTTATCGCTCATAGTTTCCTTGCTGGTGGTGCTGAAATGGATTTTTACCCGATAGGTCGTGTTTCCGATTTTCTTCACAATATCGGGCTGTTCTGCTTCCTTTACGGTCAGAGGGGAAGCGTTTGCGGGGGTGCTGGCTTTATTGCTCATAAGCTCTCCTTTCCATGAAAAAAGCCCTCATGCTACGGCGCACAAGGGCTTATAGTCATTCTTCTATAACTCTGAAAGTGCGAAAGTGCAAAGCGCAAAGGGTCTGCACTTTGCGTTTTCAGCTTGCGGGTTCGGGTGGCTGCTTCTTCTTGATGAAGTTGTACCATTGACCGCCGACGCGCCTTGCGCCCAAAATGCCGCCCATGTTGCGCTTGGCGTTCTGTACCGTCCTCTCGGATATTCCGGCTTCGGCTGCGGCCTTTACAAGGTCCTCGCTGGCAAGCTCTTTCCCGTCTGCAAGCAGGT
>NZ_JACLZC010000005.1 GCF_016901735.1 Pseudoflavonifractor phocaeensis
AAGGCAAAGCTAAAGGGCTTGCCGCCTGCAATACACAGACAGCAAGCCCTTTCGGCTGCTTAAACAATTTTTGCTTCCTAATATTGTCTAACTTTTGGGGTTCACTTCACTCTGTGCTGTTCCTCGCTTTTTTCAGCGTTTGGATTGGGAAAAGGACCAAGCCTCCCGGACCCAGTCCATCAGCTCGCCGTCGATCTGATCCGGTCGGGAAATGAGCACGTGGTGGGTCCAGCGGTTGGGGTAGGGCTCCACCGCCACCGCCACCCGCGGGCTCTCCAGGCGGTGGGACAGGCCAAAGGTCACCAGCAGACAGTGCTCCGGCCAGGTCTTTTTCCGGCGGATGGGCACCGAGGCGGCGGCAAAGAGATGGCGCTCATAAAAGCTGATCTGGCTCTTCTGCACCTTCACCGCCGCGTCGGGGAACAGCTGACACATCCGGTCAAAGAATCCCTCATAGAGGGACAACTCCACCGGCTTTCCTTCAAAGAAAACCAGGATATCAGCGGCGTAATGTTCCGACAGCTCCACAAAAGCTCCCCTCCTTCCGGCGCGGCTGAAGGTCTCAGGACCAGAGATCGGCGGGATAAAGCCCTTCCTCGGTCATGCGGGCAATGGCGGCCACCACGGTGGGCTTGTCCTCCCGGTAGGTGACGCCGTACCACCGGTCGTGGCTGCGCAGCACCTTCACCTTGGCCTTGCCCTCCCCGATGAGGGCGCTCACCACGCTGGGCAGATAGTATTCTCCCTTTTCCGGGTTTTCCGCCAGGGTCTTGTCCAGAAAGGCGGGGAACCGGGCCTGGGCCTCGGTGAGGAAGCTGCGGGAAAAGCCCCACAGATTCATGGACACGATGGCGTCCCCAGGCAGGGGATGCCAGGTCTTGCCCTCGTCCTCGGTGTAGCGGGCGTTGTCCCCGTCCTTTTCGATGTGGGTGCGCTCGGTGACGGTGCACAGATTGTGGTCCTCATCCTCCACGCACACGCCGCGGGACACATGGCCGTGCTCGGTGACGGTGTTTCCAAGCAGATAGCCCACCATGGCAAAGGAGTAGCAACCCTCCTGGTCCGGGTGTTCGCACAGATACCGGTAAACCTCCCGGAAGGCCTCGGGGCCGTAGTAGTCGTCGGAGTTGATGACGGCAAAGGGGCCGTCCACCACCTTGCGCGCCGCCAGCACCGCATGGCAGGTGCCCCAGGGCTTCACCCGGCCCTCGGGGACGGCGTAGCCCTCGGGCAGGTCGGTAAGCTCCTGATAGACATAGCGGACGGTCATCACCTTGGAGAGCCGGTCGCCGATGGAAGCCCGGAAGGTATCCTCCAGCTCCTTCTTGATGACGAAAACCACCGTCTCAAAGCCCGCCCGGCGGGCGTCATAGATGGAATAGTCAATGATAAGCGCACCGTTGGGGCCCACCGGGTCTACTTGCTTCAATCCGCCGTAACGGCTGCCCATGCCGGCGGCCATGACCACGAGTACAGGTTTCTGATCCATGTTTATTCCTCTTCCTCTTCTTCGTATTCTTCGCCGCACGAATCGCAGAGCGCGTCATACCACGCCTCAAACGCTTCGCCGCTTTCCAGTGCTTCCGTCCGGTACGAAGCCGCCTCTTCTTCCGGGAGCCCGTACACAGACCATCCGAAGCTTTCCTCCAAAAATCCCGCCAGCGCCTCCCATTCTTCCTCGCCGTCCAACGTGAAATGGGCCAGGAAGGATTTCAAATCCTCCTCCGTAAAGGGGATTGCTTCGACAAAGGCAAAAAAGGCTTTATAGGAATCCCAGGCGGTATCAAAGTCCAGCCCCTCCATCTCTTCCGCGGCATCGCAAAACGCCTGCGTGGGCTTGAGACGCATCTTGACCCATCTGGACAGCTCGTCCTCCGGGTCCTCGGTAAACTGGCTGAAAAATTCCACGGCCGCGTCAAAGCATTCCACGTCCAGTTCTTCCCAACGGTCCGGCATATGGTTCCACCCCCATCTTTTTTGTTGTCCCGTCTATTATACCGCCTGGAAAGAAAAGCCGCAAGCGTTCCGCCCTCTTTTCCCGGCAAGACAATCCGCCGCGGCCCGTTTGCAGGCTGCGGCGGATTGCAGTGTGAAAGAAAAGAGAGGGGGAAAGTGAGGAATCTATTCAAAACACAAGTATTTGTGTTGCTTTTTGTCTGCTCCCCCAGTCCGGAGCAGTAATAGAAAGGAACTGCGGTCAGCGGGGGTTTTTTCCTTGACTGTGCTTACAGTATACCTCCGGTCTTTGACCAGAATTTGAAGGAGTTGTGAATGTTATGTAAACGAATGGGCCCTTTCCTCTTGACAGGAGCAAAGAGCCGCGGTATACTCTCCTCAGAACACCACCCCCCCGGGGGGTATTCTCCTCGGAAACCATAAGGAGGGACCGACCATGATGGCAGATCAGAAACAGATCCTCCGGCTCCTCAAAACCGCGCGGGGACAACTGGACGGCATCATCGACATGGTGGAGGAAAACCGCTACTGCATCGACATCTCCACCCAGGTCATGGCCGCCGAGGCGCTTCTCAAACGGGTGAACCGGGAAATTCTCACCGCTCACCTGGAGCACTGCGTCAAGGACGCCGCCGACGGACAGGAGCGCCAGCAGAAAATCGACGAGTTTGTGGACACCTTGGGCCGTATCCTCAAGTGACCACGGAAAGGGGTTTTGCATGAAACAAGCTTGCAGCGTCACCGGCATGACCTGCTCGGCCTGCTCCGCCCACGTGGAAAAGGCCGTCCGCGGCGTGCCGGGGGTGCGGGAGGTCAGCGTCAATCTGCTGACCAACTCCATGACGGTGGACTTTGACGAGAACGCCGCCGGACTGCCGGACATCATACGGGCCGTGGAAAAGGCCGGTTACGGCGCCGCCGCCGCGGGGAACGCCAAGACCCGGCCGGCTGACGCCCGCCGGGAGGCCGATGACGCGGCGGCAAAGGAACTGCGCCATATGAAATTCCGGCTGATCGTCTCCTTTGCCTTCCTCCTCCCCCTGTTCTATCTCTCCATGGGGCATATGATGGGCTGGCCGCTCCCCGGCATCTTCCACGGCACGGAAAACGCCATGATCTTTGCCTTTACCCAGCTCTTGCTGCTGCTGCCCATCCTGTACGTCAACGACAAATACTACAAGGTGGGCTTCAAGACCCTGGCCAAAGGCGCGCCCAATATGGACGCCCTCATCGCCCTGGGCTCCTCCGCCTCCCTGCTCTACGGCCTTGTGGCCCTCTATCAGATCGCCTGGGGCCTGGGACACGGGGACGCCGCCCTGGTGGACAAGTGGTCCATGGACCTCTACCTGGAGTCCGCCGGCATGATCCTCACTCTCATCACCCTGGGAAAATTTCTGGAGACCCGCTCCAAGGGCAAGACCAGTCAGGCCATCTCCCGCCTGATGGACCTGGCCCCCAAAACGGCCACGGTCCTGCGGGACGGCACGGAAACCGAGGTGCCGGTGGAAGAAGTGGCGGTGGGCGACAAGATCGTCGTGAAACCCGGCGGACGGGTGCCGGTGGACGGCGTGGTGGAGGAGGGCTGGTCGTCGGTGGATGAGTCGGCCCTCACCGGCGAGTCTATCCCGGCGGAAAAGGGACCGGGCGACAAGGTGGCCGCCGCCTCCATTAACCAGTCCGGCTCCTTCGTCTTTTCCGCCACCCGGGTGGGCGAGGATACCACCCTGGCCCAGATGATCCGCCTGGTGGAGGAGGCCTCCTCCTCCAAGGCCCCCATCGCCAAGCTGGCCGACAAGGTGGCCGGCGTCTTTGTGCCGGCGGTCATCGGCATCGCTCTGGTCACCGCGCTGGTATGGCTCCTGGTCACCGGCGGCGACGTGACCCGTGCCCTCACCGCCGGCGTGGCGGTGCTGGTCATCTCCTGCCCCTGCGCCCTGGGGCTGGCCACTCCCGTGGCCATCATGGTGGGCACCGGCAAGGGCGCCGAATACGGCATCCTCATCAAATCCGCCGAGGCCCTGGAGGCCCTCCACGCCATCGACACGGTGGTGCTGGATAAGACCGGTACCCTTACGGAAGGCAAGCCCCGCCTCACCGACCTGCTCCCTGTGGGCGACACCACCCGGGAGGAGCTTTTGTGCGTGGCCGCCTCCCTGGAAAAGCCCTCGGAACACCCCCTGGCCGCCGCCATCGTCTCCGCCGCCCAGGAGGACAACATCCCCCTTGCCCCGGTGACCGATTTCCTGGCCCTTCACGGCCGGGGCGTCCAGGGCCACATCCAGGGGGAGACCTTCTTCGCGGGCAACCGGGCCCTGCTGGAGGAAAAGGGCATCCCCCTGGACCCGGCCCTGCTCCAGCAGGCCGACGCCCTGGCCGCCGGCGGAAAAACGCCCCTCTTTTTTGCCCGGGAGACCGGTCTCATGGGCATCCTGGCGGCGGCGGACCAGCCCAAGGCCACCAGCGCCCAGACGGTCGCCGCCTTCCGGTCCATGGGCATCCGGGTGGTGATGCTCACCGGCGACAACGCCCGCACCGCCCAGGCCGTGGGCAAGGCCCTGGGGGTGGATGAGATCCGCTCCGAGGTCCTGCCCCAGGACAAGGCCCAAAAAGTGGCCGAGCTCCAGGCCCAGGGCCGGAAGGTCGCCATGGTAGGAGACGGCATCAACGACGCGCCCGCGCTGGCCACGGCGGATGTGGGCCTGGCCATCGGCGCGGGCACCGACGTGGCCATGGAGTCGGCCGACATCGTGCTCATGAAAAGCGACCTGCTGGACGCTGTCACCGCCGTGCAGCTCTCCAAGGCCACCATCCGCAACATCAAGGAAAATCTCTTCTGGGCCTTCATCTATAATATCATCGGCATCCCACTGGCCGCCGGCGTTTGGTTTCCCCTGCTCCACATCATGCTCAATCCCATGTTCGCCGCCGCCGCCATGAGCATGAGCTCGGTGTGCGTGGTGAGCAACGCCCTGCGCCTGCGCCTCTTCAAGCCCCGGCTCCCAGCCGGCGGGGAGGTCCCCCTCCCCCGCCCGGCGGAACATCAAGAAAAAGGAGAAGTGATCCCTATGACCAAGACCCTTTCCATCCAGGGCATGATGTGCCCCCACTGCGTGGCCCACGTTTCCAAGGCCCTCAACGACATCCCCGGCGTCACCGCCACCGTTGACCTGGCCTCCAACTCCGCCACCGTCACCGGCGAGGCGGAGGACGCTGTCCTCATCCAGGCGGTCACCGACGCGGGCTATACCGTCACCGGCATCCGGTAAAAAGCTTTACAAAAATTTAATCAATTCTTCTGGCAATTATGAAAATCTTGGCGTACACTATCGTTTGTACACCAAAGGGGGGAACGCCCGCCGGGCGTCCCCCCTTTTTTTATTTCAGATCAGACAGGAGCGATGTGTGTGAAACGACATGCCTGGGGCCTGACGCTGGCCCTGACCATTGCGCTGTTGGTGGGCGGCGCCCTCTTTTTGTACCTGACCGGCTTTTTCCAGGCCATCGGCTCCATGGAGGATATGCGGTCCTACATCGAACGCTTTACCCCATACACACACCTGGTCTACTTTTTGGTGCAGCTGGCCTCGGTGGTCATCGCCCCCATTCCCAGCAACATCACCGCCCTGGCCGGCGGCGTCCTCTTCGGCACCTGGCTCTCCTTCTTCCTCACCGCGCTGGCGGTGGTCAGCGGCTCCATGCTGGTCTTTGCCCTGGCCAGAGGGCTGGGCCGCTCCTTCGTGGACCGGTTCGTCAGCAAAAAAATCTCGGAAAAATACCTGGATGTCATCCGGCGCAAGCGGGATATTTTCCTGGCCCTGGTTTTTCTCTTCCCCTTCTTCCCGGACGACCTGATCTGCGCTCTGGCCGGCCTCACCGATATCCCCGCCCACCGCTTTTTCGTTTTGGTGGTGTCCACCCGGCTGTGGGGGCTCCTGGTGGCCAGCGCCATCGGCGACTCGGCCATCTCCATCCCGCTGTGGGGTATGATCCTCATCGGTATTGCCGGCGTCCTCCTCTTCGCAATCGGCCTCCGCTACGGCGACAAGTGGGAAGAAATGCTGTTTGAAAAATTCCGCAAATGATTACATCCCGCGGATCTCCCGCTCAAACCAGGCCAGCGCCGCCTCCCGCCGCTGCGCCTCATGGGGCTTCCGCCACGCCTGCCACGCCCGCCACCGGGGCGCTTCCCGGTCGGCATAGGCTTTATAGAACAGCTCCCCCCGGTCCGGCGCATCCACGGGAAGGGCGAGGATGACGTCCGCCCACTGATAGCCGTCCAGCCGTCCCTTTCCCTCCCACCAGCGGGACAGCCGCCCCCGGGCGTCCCGCTCCGTTCCGGCTTGGGTCAGGCGGAGCGAAATCGCCTCTCTCTCCCCACGCGGTCCCGTGACCTCCCAGCAAAAAACCTGATCCAGCGGCGGCGGCGCGGCCAGAAAACGGGGTCCGTTCCCAAACGGCAGGCAGTACACCCCGTCGGGGACAGGAGCGTCCAGGCCGGCCGGGGCGTCGGGCGCCGGGTCGGGTATCCCCCAGAACGCCCGCAAACGCTCCGCTTCTTCTCCCCTGCCCTGTGCCTTCAACGCCTCCACGCCCGCTTTGTAACAGGCTACGCGCTGGCTCAGCACCTCTTCCCGTAGCAAAAGGCCCCGCCGGTACCAGGTGCGCAGCCGCGCCAGTTCTTTCCGGGCCTGCTCCAAAACAGTGTCCAGCCCGTCCATATTATCTCCTCCCCAGCTGCCAGAACGCCACCGCGCTGGCGGCGGCCACGTTCAGCGAGTCCACCCCGTGAGACATGGGAATGCAGACGGTATGGTCACAGCGGGCGATGGTCTCCCCCGCCAGGCCGTCCCCCTCGGCGCCCAACACCACGGCCAGCCTGTCCGCCGCCATCAGCATGGGATCGTCTACCGACAGGGCGTCCGCCCGCAGGGCCATGGCCGCCGTGCGGAAGCCCAGCGCCCTCAGCCGGGCCAGGCCCGCCTGGGGCCAATCCGCCGGCGTCTCCCCGATGCGGGTCCAGGGAATCTGGAACACCGTGCCCATGCTCACCCGTACCGCCCGCCGGTTGAGGGGGTCGCAGCAGGTGGGCGTCACCAGCACGGCGTCCATGTGGAGGGCGGCGGCGGAACGGAAAATGGCCCCCACATTGGTGGCGTCCACAACGCCCTCCAGTACCGCGATCCGGTGGAGCGGCGCGCACAGCTCCTCCACACCCGGCAGGACCGGCCGGCGCATGGCGCACAAAATTCCACGGGTCAGCGCGTAGCCGGTGAGAGTGGCCAAAACCTCCCGGCCGGCGGTATAGACCGGGATCTCGCCGCACCGCTCGATGAGCTCCCTCCCCTGCCCGCGGATGTGCCGTTCCTCCATCAGCAGGGCCACCGGCGTATAGCCTCTGTCCAGCGCCAGGCGGATGACCTTGGGGCTCTCGGCGATAAAAATGCCCTTTTCCGGCTCCAGACGGTTGCGGAGCTGGGCCTCGGTGAGCCGGGCGAACAGGTCCAGCTCCGGGGCGGAAGGGTCGGTCACGGTTACAAGATATGCCATATCGCTTCTCCTTTGCGTGTTCAGAAAGAAACGAGGCCAGCGCTTTCGTCTGGCCTCGTTTGGTCTCAAAAGGGGACGATCAGCCGCCCTGCCCGTTGAGGGCCTGGTCAAAATGGGCGTTGATCTGCTTGGTAAACTCCAGCGCGGCGTTATACCCCATCTTCTTGTGGCGGTTATTGACGGCGGCTACCTCCACGATGACGGCCAGGTTACGGCCCGGCTTCACCGGTACCGTGAGGGTGGGGATCTTTACATCCAGCACGTCGGTGTAGAGCTCATCCAGACCCAGCCGGTCATAGACCGCGTCCTCCCGCCAGGGCTCCAGGCTGACAATCAGGTCGATCTCCGCCTCGTCCTTGACGGCGCTCATACCGAAAATACGGCGTACGTCCACCACGCCGATGCCCCGCAGCTCGATATAGTGGCGGATCAGCTCGGGGGCGCTGCCCAGCAGGCGGTTATTGTTCATCCGGCGAATCTCCACGGCGTCGTCCGCGATCAGACGGTGGCCGCGCTTGACCAGCTCAATGGCGGTCTCACTCTTGCCTACTCCCGACTCGCCCATCAGGAATACGCCTTCGCCGTAGACCTCCACCAGCACGCCGTGGCGGGTGATGCGGGGGGCCATCTCGTTGCGCAGGGCGGAGACGGCGGCGCTGACAAAGGACGAGGTCACGTCGTTGCTGCGCAGGATGATGCGGTCATACTTATCCGCCATGGCCATGCACTCAGGAAAGGGCTCCATGCCGCGGCAGATGATAAAGGCGGGGATATCGTACTTAAAAAGCGCCTCAAAGGCGGCCTCTCTCTGCTGGGAGGTGAGCCCGTTGAGATAGGTTTCCTCAACCAAGCCGATGACCTGGATACGCTCCGGGTCGAAGTAGTCGAAAAATCCGGTCAGTTGGAGGCCGGGACGGCTCACGTCCTCGGTGTGGATCAGGCGGTCCCGGTAATGCTCCGATTCCCGCAGGACCTCCAGGTGGAAATCGTCAATGATCTTGCCCAGTTTTACGGAATAATTGCTCATGCCGTCCCTTCCTCTCTTTGTGTGGTACACGATGCTCTTATGACACATTATACCATCCTGCCCCGCCTCTTTGCAAGGTTTCCCCGGCAAAATACCCAAGCCCCCTGTACAATTCCGCATGTCATCTGATATAATGGGACCGCTGAATTTTTTGAAAACACCGGAGGTTATGGTTATGAGTATCGTAAAAGATCCCGCGCTGGCTGAAGCCGGACGCCGCAAGATTCAATGGGTGCGGGATTTTATGCCCGCTCTGGGCGGAATAGAGGCACGTTTTGAGAAGGAACAGCCCTTTGCCGGCCTGCGTATCGCGGTTTCGGTCCACCTGGAGGCCAAAACCGCCAATCTGGGCTTCGTCCTGCAAAAGGGCGGCGCACAGGTGCGGCTCACCGGCTCCAACCCTCTCTCCACCCAGGACGACGTGGCGGCGGGACTGGCCAGCCTGGGGGTAGAAACCTTCGGCATCCACGGCGCCTCCGCCCAGGAGTACGAAAGCCATCTCATCGAGACGCTGAAGTTCAAGCCCCATCTGGTGGTGGACGACGGCGGCGATCTGATCCATCTGCTGGGCGGCAAATGCGCCGATCTGGCGGAAAACCTGATCGGCGGCTGTGAGGAGACCACCACCGGCATTCTCCGCCTCCGCGCCCGGGAGCGGGAGGGGATCCTGCCCTGCGCCATGATGGCGGTCAACGACGCCAAAGCAAAGCACTATTATGACAACAAATACGGCACCGGCCAGTCGGTCTGGGACGCCATCATGCACACCACCAATTTGGTGGTGGCCGGGAAAACGGTGGTGGTGGCCGGCTACGGCTGGTGCGGCAAGGGCGTGGCCATGCGCGCCCACGGGATGGGCGCCCATGTGATCGTCACCGAGGTGGACCCCTTCAAGGCCCTGGACGCCACGATGAACGGTTTTCAGGTCATGCCCATGGACGAGGCGGCCAGATATGGCGACGTATTCGTCACCGTTACCGGCTGCAAGGACGTCATTACGCCCAGGCATTTTGCGGTCATGAAGCACAACGCCCTCCTCACCAATGCCGGTCACTTCGACTGCGAGGTGGATGTGGCCTCCCTCGCTGAAATGGCCGTGTCTCAGGAACTGCGGCGGGACAATATCGTGGGCTACATCCTGCCCGACGGTCGGGTGCTCAACGTCATCGGAGAAGGGCGGCTGGTCAATCTGGCTGCCGGCAACGGTCATCCGGCGGAGATCATGGACATGTCCTTTGCCGTCCAGGCGCTGGCGCTGGAGTGGTTGGTACACAACCGGGACCATCTGGAAAAGAAAGTATACCATGTGCCTGCTTCCATTGACGACGAGATCGGGCGGGTCAAGCTGGCCGCCATGGGGCTGTCCATCGACACCCTGACTCCGGAACAGGTGGACTATCTGAACGGCTGGAAGGCGTAAGGTTTCTCCCAAAACCTTGGTCCGGAGCGTCTCTTTGCAAGAGCGCTCCGGACCTTCCTCTTCTCCCCTATTTTTTGCTTGCTATTTTGTGGGTATTCATCTATAATAGTAAGGCGCTGGGCTTTCCATCCGGGTGTAGCGCAGTTGGTAGCGCGCCTGCTTTGGGAGCAGGATGCCGCAGGTTCGAATCCTGTCACTCGGACCAAAAGAGGATAATCCGAACTGCATCTTCCCTGTGGGGGATGCGTTCGGATTTCTTCTTTTTACTGAAAACTTAAATTTGACCCGATAAACAAAAAAGGGCGAACCTTCCTTCTAGCTGAGGAAAGTTCGCCCTTTTTCGATTTATTTTTGTCGAATTCCGGTGTATGATAGGAACCATAGCAGTTCTTTTGCAGACCTCCTTGTCTTTTCGTTTTTGATGTAGATCACAGCTTACAGGCCATCACTTCGCTTTTTGACTCTTAGCCTGCTCGACCTGCCACTGAGCAAATCGGCGCTGCCCTTCTTCGCTGGCGTAAAACTTTTCGATTTCCGGCAGCAGCACACGGGCCAGCGCCTCCATCTCATGCTGCGGGATGCCGGTACCATAATCGCTCGGCTTTTTCTTCTTACCGTTCTTCAATAGGCCGCTCCTCTCTCCCGTGGTCGCCACGGGCATACACATCTAACACTTCCTTGGGGATATGATCCAGCACAGCGACGGCATCCGCATAGTCTCGCCGCAGTTTGGCGTCGGCCAGCTGCTTCAATGTACTTTCTTTGGTAGCCTTGTCCAGAGACTGCTCCAGCTGTGCGTTTTCCTGTTTCAGCTTTTTGTTCTCGGCGGTAGTGGTTGTGAACGCCACCTGATACTTCTTCATCGTGGTGTGCATCTGCTCCACCGCCGGAATATACTTGTCCAGCAGTGCCGCAATCTCAGCAGCTCTGCTTTTGGCGTTAAATGCTCCAATACCGGCCAGCAGTTCCTCCAGCTTGGCTTCCTGCTTGGCCAATCTGGTTATCTCCTTAAACACCCTGGGCGGAATGTGGTCACGCCCAGTCTGGCTGGCACTCTCGCCACGCTCCAGCTCCGGGTATGTTCGGACCATGTGGGACCAGAAGTTGTCCTGCCACTGGGTCAACTTTTTCTTATTTCCTACGATCTCCTTGGCACTAAGCCTGCCGTCCGCAGTCAGCGGGACAAAAGAAAGGTGCATATGGGGCGTTTTCTCGTCCATATGCACCACGGCGGATATGATATTGGCCTTATTCTGATATTGCTCAAAGAATCGCAGGGCCTCCTCAAAGTAGGCTCGAACCTCTGCCCGTTTTTTACCTTTGAAAAACTCCGGGCTGGCCGTGAACAGCACCTCCACAACCAGCACACTGTCTTTTCGGGTGCGACAGCCAGCGGCGGCAATTTGTTTTTCTGCCTCTGCACGGTATCTCTGCACCGGCTCCACCAGATGAAAATTGTACTTGCTTCTGCTGACGTCCACATCGGGGTTGCTGGCGTATTTTTCCTTGGTGCGCTCATTGTGGGCCTCAATGTTCCCAATTTCCGGCCCCTTGTACTTGGCAAACCGCATGATCCCATATTGTGCCTGATCCATGTTTGACCCCTCCTGTTTGATAGGCAAATTGCTGTATAAAGAGTGAACAGCCGTCAATCACTGCGTACGTGCGTACAGCGGCCTCGCAAGTTCCACACCTTTCGCTTCCGGCTAAAGCCGAAAGCTCGCTCGTTCCGCTGCTCGTCCTCTCCCCAACGAAACCACTTTACAGGGTTCCGCTGGGGACCCCAGTATTAACGCTGCCACTCCTCCGGCACATCTTCCGGTACGCACGTACGCAGCGAATCACCGGAAAACACCGACATATTACTTCTCACCAATACCTCAATGCCCAGAAATCCACGCACACGCCGACCGGCGGCATTGGTCACATTGTTGCAGTATTCCAGATGGTAGCGGCTCTGGTTAGCGATAAGAGCATCGCTGAAGCTGCGGGGTTTCAGAGAAAGCAGGCTGTTTTCGGTGCAGAAAATCTGATATGCCTCGTACAGCTCCTTAGAGCTGGCGGAAGCATCGGCTTTCAGACGGATATATCCGTCCGAATCCAGAAAATCGAACACATTGTTGTTGTCCCTCTTAACGGCCTCTCGGTTTTCTCTGGTGCGCTCACTTTCGGTAAACTTGAAGTTGTTGGCCACCAGCCGCTGCAATCCTTCAAAGGCCCACAGCAGAATGCCCTCCACCTCAACCTTCATCTTTTCGGCCAGATCGGGGTCGTCCACACGGTCAGCAGGCTTGTCCTTTGTGGTTAGTACCAGCTGGCGGCGGTAAAATCCGTCGCTCCGGTCAAACAGCGCCTGCAAATCTCCGTTGGAGAAGGCCAGTAGTCGGGCGCACATCCAGCCCTGATAGCTCTGCTTGCCCTTGCGCTCCAAATCCATCTTGCCTTGGGCAGTCACAATGGACTTTACATAGTTGGTCTGTCGTAGGGCTTCCATTCGCATATCGTCATCCACGCACAGGAGAATATGCTCCAGATCTGCACGGGCAAATCGGTTCTCCGATATTTTCCCGATGCTGCCGTCCTTCATATTCACACCGAATAAATGCCCCAGCACGGCTCCTATCTGGCTCTTACCCTCACCGCCGTTACCCTTAATCACCATCATCCGTTGCCCCTTATTGCTGGGAATCAGGCAGTAGCCGATGTACTCCTGCAAGGCGGGAATGTCCTCCGGGTAAAGCAGACCATCCAGAAATTGCAGCCAAAGGACGGGCTTCGGAGCGTTAGGATGGTAGGCCACAGGGAAACGGTTGCGGACAATATTAGGTTTGCTTTCCTCAAAGGTACCGTCCAGGAATAAGGTGCCGTTTGCCAGATGAATCCGATCCGGCTCCGGTGGAAAATCCTCCACCAGTGCCGCCAGCTTCATCAACTCTACAATGTTGCTGATTTTGCGGGGGATGTTGCTGACCGCACAGCATTTCAGTTCTTCAAAAATCTCGCCTCGTAGGGGCAGTTCATCGGTGATACGGCCTTCCGGCGTGAAAAAAGCCCCGTTTGTGAAGATGATCTTGTGTGTCTGCAAGAACTCCTCACAAAACAGGGCCTCGTTGATGTTTTTTCCATCGAACCAGATAGGCATCCCCTCAGGCTTCTGTTTATTTTTCATGGGTCTATCCCTCCTTAAAGTGTGGTAGGTCTCCGCCTGTCTGCCTGAATATACGGAGAAAAAGGCTATAGACCTAAAAAACAGGCGAAAGTGCAAGAAATAAAAAAATCCGCCCTGCCATCTTGCAGAAATGCAAGGCCACAGGGCGGTGCAGCATAGAAAATTGTTTGATCTTTCCAGTGTTCTCCGATGCAGTGGAGACAAGCTGATTGAGAAAGGAGGAGCGTTTATGGAACCAGTTTTTCTGCCGGGAGACCTGCGGACCCGGATCGTGGATTTGATGAAATACCACAAGATTTCTCAGGCGGATCTGGCCGTGAAAATAGGCGTAACCGAGAGTACCTTAAACCGTTTTCTGACTGGAAAGGTGGAAAAGCTGGGCCATGAGCAGGTCCTCCGCCTGGCCCGGACCTTCCAGGTATCCACCGACTTTTTGCTCGGGCTGACAGAGATCCCAGACCGCAAAAACTATGAGATTTCCGAACTGGGATTGTCCGTGGAGGCGGCTAAAAATCTATATCTGGGCAAGGTGCAGTCGGACGTGGTCAATCGACTTTTGGAAAGCCCCCGCTTTGCGGAGGTGACCTATCTGATCGGCCAATATCTGGACGATACGCTGGCAGAGGGATATGCACTTCAAAACCAGATGATGACCACCCTCCGCTCCATGCTGATGGGAGCTGTGCGGACCGACGCCACCGTACAAGCGGCTAGAGAGGTAAACCGACTGAAAGTGCCGCCCTATCAGGCCGACTTGACCACCATTCAAAACCAGTTTATGGCGGCGGTGCGGGAAGTCAAGCAAGAGGTGGGAAACGATCTGGATGCCGCCAAAAGCCTCTCCAAAGCCGTCACCCAGAAGATGTTTACAGAGCTGACCAAGGGCCAGGATATGCAAAGCCCATCCGTCACACCGGAGCAGATTGCACAGGCGGTTACAAGCAGCGTGTCTGGTATGGATGGCGTCAATCTGGAGGCCCTGAATCAGTTTGGACAGGCCATCCAGACATTCTTGGAAAGCACCTTAGCACCGCCAGCGTCACATACAGATGAAGAACCGGACCAATGAGCAGCTGTGTTCCCTGGCTCAAAAGGGGGACGCCGGGGCCCGCAGTCTGCTGGTGGAGCAAAACGTTGGGTTTCTCCGCAAGACCGCCGGAGAACTGTACCGAAGCATGAACCTTGCCCAAAGTGATTTCTGTGTGGACTGCGAAGATTTGATCCAGGAGGGCAGCATCGGCCTGTTGAGCGCCGCTGCGGGGTTTGATGCTGCACGTGGTATAAAGTTTCTGACCTATGCGGCCCCTGCCATCCGCAACGCCATGACCGATTTCATCCGGGCAGCATTTGCCCAGTTTGAGCCAAAAGTGGTGCATGGTGAAAACGAACTGGGCATTCAGCTTATCCGTCTGGAAGATGTGCGGAGCGAGGAAGAACAGGCCCAACGTATTGAGGCCATCTCCCATCCGCTGGCACGTTCTCCAGAGGAAATTTACATCAAGCAGGAGGAACTTTCCGAGCTGTATCAAGCTCTTGGGATGCTGTCTGCCAGAGAGCAAACCTATCTTCTGTACCGGTTTGGGTTTACAGATGATATGGCCCACCCCCTACTTGGGACGGCGCTGCATTTTCACCTCAGTGAGAGCCGGGCAAAGCGCACTGAGGAACAAGCACTGGACAATCTATGGCTGGAGCTGCCCTGGTGGTTTTAGTGCGTTTCGCTGCGGCGGGACGGGAGCTTATATACCTCTGCTTCCTTTTCCGGTCAGGCGGATTTTGCCCTCTGTGCAAATCCTAATTTCGTCCGTGGCCGTACAAAATCCGCCTGTCCTACTGCCGCCGAAAAGTGTCTGCCCGCTGTCCATCTGCCCAAGTCGCAGATGCCGCAGTCAGCCCCTTCCCGGCGTCAGCCGGAAGCAAAGGTATAACACACTAGACTTTCCGAGGGAAAGTCGTGTGCCAAGGAAGGCTCTGCCCTCCTTTGGAAACCTCCCGCCAGAGGGACCGCTGTTCCCCTCTGGACTCCCCATGCCAACAGGGTGCTGCTCGCCCCTATTGGATGACCCAGCGCCAAAGGGGCTGCGCCCCTCTGGACACCCCGCCTGTCCGTCCAGTGGCTATCCATCTTGCTCCCGCGCGCTGGATACGCTTCTACCCGAACAGGTAAAACAGGCACAGAGATTTACCCGAATAGTGGGCAGATTTCTGTGCCTGTTGTCATTTTTATGATGCGGTGATCTGGACCGCATTTTCTCGGATCTGATTGATAGTCTCCATCAAAGCCGTTCTGGTTTTTGCATCAAACAATTTGATAAAACTGATTGGCTTGTCAAACGGCGGTCTGGTCAGCTCCGAGACATTTTCCATATATCCGTTCAGCTCAATATGATTGATGATTTTATTGACAAAGGCAATCTGCTTTTGATTCAGAGATTGGTCATTGATAAAGGCGGAAAACGCCTGCATAGTCGCTTCGTGATCTAGCTTAGCGATCTTACGAATGAGCAAGCCAAAGGGGGTGTCGCCAAACTCGCGGGCATAATCCTCTTTGCTGCCCAATTCGCTGGTCAGCACCCGCTCCAGCTCCTGATAATCGCCCATAGCCAGCGGAATATTATGGGTCAGCTTGTAAATGGCCAGCGTATCCCCATGCTCGTTCACATAGCGGTTGACCTTGGCGCGGTAATCCTCAAAGTCATACGCAGCTTCCAGCTGGACGCCCTCCTGACTGTCAATAATCGGGTCCGTCAGCTTGGTGACAATCTGCCTCTGTGTTCCGCCTCCTTCATCCAAAAAGCGAATCAGCTCCCGCAACTCCTTCCGAACCCGCTCAAACAGTAAAATATCATTCGCGTCCCAAAAACCATCGGTATGGATTTCCTGAAGCACCGGCAGCTTTGCCTTGATCTGCGGAATACTGGACTTGCGCTCCAGCAGAGAGGCGGTGTCGCACAGCTGCTTTTTGGCATACTGGAACGCGGGCATCTGCTCGATGTATGCCAGAATTAGGCCATACATGAAATTATCAAACCGCTTTGCAAACTCGTCGGCCTCGTCTGAGCGCACTAGGGGCGCAATCTGTGTCAGCAGTTCGCCCTTGTCACCTTCGCTGATGGACATGAGGGCTTCCGCCTTTTTATATTTCTCCACATACCGCATCCGCAACTTTACGGCAATCAGGTCGGAATTGAGCGCCACCACCTGCTTGTGACAGGTATCCACAATCTCGCCGCGCCACTCCTGATAGTCCTCGCCAGCAAAGGCGCTCTCCTGCAATGCCATTGCAATTTTAATCTGTTTGCCGAAGATGTTTTCTGACAGTGTTTTGGTTTCCCTGGTTTCGTAGCCTTCTTTATGCTCCTGGAAATATTTAAAATTGCCGCAGTAGTCAAAAATCAGAAAGCGGCGCTTGTCTGTATAGACTCCATCCACCTGGTCCACGCAGGCCAGCCCCTTGCACAGCCGGGTACCCCGGCCAATCATCTGCCAAAATTTCGCCTTGGAGCGCACTTTTTTGAAAAACACCAGATTGACGCACTCCGGCACATCAATGCCGGTGTCCATCATGTCCACCGATACCGCAATGTGCGGCTCTTTTTCCGGCTGCTTGAAATCGTCAATAATGGTCTGGGCATAGGCATCGTCGCAAATGACCCGCTGAGCAAAGGTGCCGTGATACTGCGGGTACAGCTTGTTGAACCGCTCCAGAATGAATTCCGCGTGGCGCTTATTCTGGGCAAAGATGATGGTTTTCCCCAGGCGGTCGCCGCCCGCCACTTTGATTCCTCGGTCCATCAGGTCCTGAAGCACGGTGTCCACGGTTGTCTCGTTAAACACAAACTTGTTGAGGTCCGAAGAGGGAATAAACTCCGGCATCATGCCGTCCTCAATGAAATCATCCTCATACCGCTCCTTGTCCTCGTCAGACAAGTCATCGTAGGTGATGCCTTTTTCCAGAAATTCGGTTGTGACCTCATAGTTATAATACGGCACCAATACATGGTCCTGATGAACTGCTGTTTCGTAATCGTAGGCATAGGTGGGGACACCGTGTTCCATCTCGAAGAAGTCGTAGGTGTTGCGGTCAACATCGGTTTTGGGTGTAGCGGTCAGACCCACCATCACGGCGTCGAAATACTCAAAAATGGCCCGGTACTTCTTGAAAATGCTCCGGTGGCTCTCGTCAATGATAATGAGGTCAAAATGTGCCGGAGTAAATAGCTGCCGTCCGTCCTTGGACTTGGTATCATCAATGGCGTTGAGGATGGTCGGGTAGGTGGAGAACACAATACGGGCATTCCGGTCATCCTTATTGGAGCAGAGATTGCACAGGGACATATCGGGCAGATAGCTTTTGAAATTATCCTTGGCCTGCCGAACCAGCTCTCTGCGGTCGGCCAGAAACAGAATATTTGTCACCCATTTGCCCCGGCTGAGTACATCGGTCAGACTGGCGGCAGTTCTGGTCTTACCGGTGCCGGTGGCCATCACCAACAGATGCTTGCGGAATCCCTGGGCAAGCTGCCCGCACACCGCCCTTATGGCTTCCTTCTGATAATACCGGTCGGTGATTTTGTCGTCAATGGAAACCCCCATCAGGTCCAGCCGCTCCGCGCGGCGGTTCATCAGCTTTTGCAGATCGTCCTTGCTGAATACGCCGCTGACCTTGCGCTGGGGGCCGCTCTGGTCGTCCCAGAAGTAGGTCTCAAAGCCGTTGGTGGTGAACATCATGGGGCGGCGGCCGAATGTTTGCTCCAAACAATCAGCGTACAAAACCGCCTGCTTCCGCCCAATATTGGGGTCCTTACTGGTGCGCTTGGCCTCCACCACCGCCAGCGGCAGGCCGTCCTTCCCAAAGAGCACATAATCACAGTAGCCCGGCTGACCCGGTACGCCGGCCATGCCCTCCACCGGGTACTCCTCCTGCACGTCGGCGTCGGGGCCGGTAAACTTCCAGCCCATTTGCTTCAAATCCACATCAATAAACCGCTTTCGGGTCTCAAATTCCGAGAGGTCCTCCGGCTGGAAGGTGCGGTCCTTCTGGTGCTGCTCCTTCTCCGCGGTGTATCGGGCGGACATCTGCTCGATCTGTTTACGGAGGGCCTCGATCTCTGCCTCTTTTTCCTCCAGCAGACTCTCCTGCTCCTTGATTTTCCGGGTATCCACCGCCACCTTTTCGGTGGGGATCAGGCGCTCGTCAAAGGTGCGCTCCACATAGTCCGCGCCATAGCAGTAGTCGATCCACTGGACAAACTCAAACAGGCCCCGCAGAGAAACAAGGGCGTCGCTGGGCTGCACGCTGCGCTCCGTATGTACCGCCAGATTGCCCAGTTTGATGATAAACTGAAACTTGCCCCAGGTGTTATAGTCCACGGCAAAGCGGAAGGAGGGCTCGTGGACCAGGGATTGCAGATTGTCCTTATAGGGCATCTTCATGGTCTTGTCCGCCGCATACACCCACTTCACCGCCAGCTCCAGCGCCTTGCGGCAGCCCACCGCGCACATGGCCGGGGCGGATGCATATATTTTCTCGGTCTCTATACAGGAGGCGGAAAAGAGGGCATACTCCGGTTTGCTTTTGAGGAAGGAAAAATTGGTCATACTATCCCTCCATACGATTTTAATATATCCAAAATGATGGGTCAAACTTCTTATTTAATTTCAACTCTGCATTGACAATTGCCAGAATGGTACCTATATAAGATGTACTATAATCTCCGGCAGTTTGTTTAATAATTTCAGGACATATTTTTTTCACATCTTTTTCTTTGAAATTATAGCTCTCTGCGCATTTTTCAACTGGGTCATATAGATATAATTCAAGACAACCAAGCATATTCAAATAAGAGAAAGAAGAAAGATCTGCTTTTTTAAACACTACACTTATTTCATCTAAGAATCTTTTTAGTTCATCAAGATTGTGGATTTTAGTATTCTTAGTTCTGGAAAAAAGAAAAAGTAATGACAATGTATCTAACTGCTCTGCTGTTAACATGGGAACAATTTCAATTGCTTTATCAATCGCTACTTTAAGGCAAATTTTTTCATGATTGTATTGAACTCGATTAACAATTAGTTCCGATAGATTTGAAAGCATATCTTGTGTTCCAAATCGGGCGTAATTCTTTTGAGCCTCATACATAACATATTGGACATCAGGGTCACCAAATGGGGTCATGTCTGTCAGTTGCTTTTCCCCCATTTTGTCGGCAATTTTAGACATCAGTTCACTTACACGTTCCTCTGCGATCTCTCTGGCTGCTTCCTGCAATTTAGGAAAGTTGTCATGGAACATTTGCATTGCCAAATCACACGCTTCTTTTGGGGTAAGTCCATGATAGTTATTTTGAGTAGCAATTTGTGTAGTATGAGATCCCATGGCTGCTTTTTGTTCAACAAGAATGTTATTATCGCTCATCCTGAGACCCTCCATAATTATTCTGTATCCCTACCTGGGTGTTGTTCTTTCCAGATTGTTTTTGCTCTAATCTAATATTGTTAGATTCCTTGTTTTTCCCTTTGCTAATCAGAGAAAAAATACCAGCTATCAATGCAGCGATAATAATCGCAGCTGCGCTAATAATTGCTACAATAATTTCCGTATTCATATCAAGACTCCTTTATTTATTGAAAATACTCCTGCATCAGCGCCTTTTTCAGCGTTTCCAGCTTTTCAAGGCTGCGGCTGATGGTGGTTTTTGTTTTTTCTGTTCGCTCGACAAATGCAGCAAATTGTTGTTGCAATCCTAATGGTGGTAAAATAACTGTTAGCGCTTCGAGTTGTTGTTTCGTGATGGCTTGCCGAGTTGCACCACCAGATTCACCGATATCAAGAAGTTTTCTTTTGAATCTGTCATTTAAAAACATACAGTTAGCAAAAACAGGTTGTAACAGATTAGGAATACATCTTATGATAGCTACATGTTGATTTACTCTAGCGGGGAGCACTTCGCATGGTACGATACAAGACCGAGCAACAGAAGCGCCTGTTATATTTATAAAAACATCATTTTCTTCTACTATAACATTATCTAGCTGTGCAGCTTGTATATCTGTTATATGTGCCAAATCTTTATACTCAAATCGGCCATCATGAACATTCATGCTACGGATTAGGGTAATTCCTTCTGTCTGGTAACTTTCTTTTCCGCCTCTTGGGGTAGCTCCAGAACCAATTTTACTAGTTGCCTCACGGAGCATCACCTGTTCCCATCCCAACGTATTAGAGATCGGGTCCCCAAATATCTCCACAAAGCGGGACTTAATAAGTAAATCCAGCTTATCCAGCTGCTGGCGGCGTTTGGCAATCAAGTCGCTGACCTTATCCAGCACCGCCGCAATTTTGCGCTGTTCGTCAAGAGACGGGAGTGGAATGCTCAGATCAGCTATATGCTCATTTCTCAAATTATTTATGTTAGCACCTGCTGATGCTGCTGAAATATGATTGCGGTAATAAGGTGACTGAAAAAAGTGTCCCATATATTTGCAACATTCTATCTTTGGGCGTACAACTTTGCAAAATGCTCCAAATACCATAGGTAAATCTTCATCTACAAATGCAGCCTTTCCGACTAGTTCCTTACTTCCGCTAGATGTGCATACAAGTATATCTCCCCGCCTCAAATACTGAGACTCGCTTACCTTACTTTTTGAAACATATATCACATCATCAAGCACAATTTCCCCATTTTGAATGTTGTTTGCACGCAATAAAATGACACTATTATCACTTAGATTATCATGCAAATCCGATGGCTTATATGAGACACCTCGGATTTGCTCAATAACATCCCCTAACCTCGCCATCACAGCATCTCCTCCAATTCCGCCAGTCCTGCGGTGATCTCCAGTTCCAGCTCATGTAGGTCTGCCATCAGCTCCGTGGTCGAGGGGTACTCCACCGGCACATACTCCATCTTTTTGTACTTGTTGATGGACAGGTCATAGTCGTTGTCCGCAATCTCCTGCCTGGGCACAAAAAAGCTCTGTTCGGTGCGTTGGCGGTCGGCTTCCTGATCCAGATGGTGGAACCGCTCGATGATGTCGGGGATGTCGTTGTCCGCAATCTCGCTGCGTTTGTCGTCCAGGGAAAAGCCGTCGGCCTTCATGTCATAAAACCACACGTTTTCCGTACCGCCCGCGCCGGTCTTGGTGAACACCAGCACCGCCGTGGACACGCCCGCGTAAGGCTTGAACACGCCTGAGGGCATGGAGATGACCGCCCGCAGCTGATGGTTCTCCACCAGTTCCTTACGGATGGCCTTGTGGGCCTTGGAGGAGCCGAACAACACGCCGTCCGGCACGATGCAGGCGCACTGACCGCCCTTTTTCAGCATCCGCAGAAAGAGGGCCAGAAACAGCAGCTCGGTCTTTTTGGTGTTGGTGACGGCTTTCAGATTGTCGTGGATGCTTTCCGCGTCTACCGTGCCCTTGAAGGGGGGATTTGCCAGGCACATGGTAAATTTATCGCGGATCTGGTTTTGCTTGGACACGCTGTCCTTGTAGTCGATTTCCGGGTGGCTGATGGAGTGGAGCATCAGGTTCATGGCGGAGATGCGCAGCATGGTGCGGTCGATGTCAAAGCCGGTGAAAGCGCCCCCGGCAAAGTGCTCCCACTGCTCGGAGGTCATGGTATCCTCGTAATGGCTGCGGATATACTCCGAAGCGGAGACCAGAAAGCCCGCCGTGCCACAGGCCGGGTCACAGATGGTGTCATCCGGGGTGGGCTGGAGCAGCTCCACCATCATTTCCCGGATGTGCTTGGGGGTGCGGAACTGGCCGTTCTGTCCGGCGGTGGCCAGCTTGCCCAGCATGTACTCATAGAGATCGCCCTGCATGTCCAGGTCGGAAATGTCATGCTCATACAGGTCATCCAGCCCGGTGATGATCTTTTGCAGCACTTGGGGCGTGGGGATCAGAAACATGGCGTCGCTCATGTACCGGGCAAAGGCCGTCTCGTTCTGCACGTCGCTGCCGGAGTCGTCGGCAAGTTCCACCAGTTCCCCCTGCGCGGTGAAGTCCGGCAGGCGGCCATGCTTCATGTTTTTGATAGCAGGAAAGACCCGCTGGGAAATTACATCGTAAATGTCCCGGGGATCGTTGTTTTTGAATTTGCTCCAGCGCATGGACTGTCCCACGGCGGACTGGGGGAAAATCTTGTTCATCTTCTCGCCGGTCATATGCTCGAATTCTTCCGTCTCCAGCTCTTTTTCGTCCAGAGAGCGGATGAACATGAGATAGGTCAGCTGTTCAATGACGGTGAGGGGGTTGGTGATGCCGCCCGCCCAGATGTCCGTCCAGATTTTATCGACTTTATTTTTAATGGCGCCTGTAATCATGCCGTCCTCCGTTTTCTGTATCAGGAATCAATTCTACATTATTATACTTCATCCGCGCTTTTTATGTAGCACAAATCCTCCGTAGTAAGGCAAAGGTCCGGCGGAACCTGAATAGGTTGACCGGGCAAGCTGCGCAGACGGTTCAGCAAATCGTTTATTCCTGATATGAGCTTCTCACCGTTCGCTTCCTGCAAGATTCGGATCATCTCTTTCAAAATACCAGGAACTCTTTGTTGCAACAACTCGGCATTTTCCAACATGAATTTGGATAATCTATGGTCTGCATTACAGAAATGACGATGCCCGCTCCATTCCCTTGCTAAGTATCTGCATTCCACCTCTGGATATAGAAATAGCGAAGGGGGGAAAATGTCATCATGCAACTCTGGTCGTTCCTCTGTCCTTTCTCGAATATAAATTTCATCCGAGTCTTTATTCATACTCATACGCAAGTCATAGTCGCGTTTTAAGCACGCAAGAAGTAACTCTTCATTTAGGCCCATTGGATTCTGAGCAGCTAAATACCTCTTATTGTTCCGAGTATAGTCCCACCTCAGAAGTGGCATTTTTTGCTGCTTGATTCGTTCTTCTGCTTTTCTCCATCCATACGCATCTTTTACAGGGTTGCCTATAAGTCGTTCTTTGAAATCTGGCCGTTTTTGTAGCAGGGAGTGGTATACAGAGATGGGAATCATCCATGGATCATTCTTCACCAAATTGTTCGAGTCACTATTTATTAGATAACCTTCTTCCGCTAGCTTGCTTTGTATTAACATAATATCACATGCCATTTCCAATGAAAGTTCCCGGATCTCAGAGCGTGAAATATCTATGTCTGGGCGGTACTGGTCCGAAAGCAGCACAATGTTGCCTAAGTAGTCCTCATTCAAAACCATCGAAAAAAGGCGTCCACTATCACCGCAGAAAATCCCATTGTGTGCCGCTACGGTATTCCTTCCAATTTTATTATAAATATCAAGAAAATATCTTTGATACCATGGCAAGGCTTTAAGATAACATACAGTTGTACGATATCCATCATCTAGCCATGTATGTGGCATATCTACTTTTTTCCCACTAGAATCTCTTGCATGCACAAAAGTGTTAATACTTAAGCTTTTTTCTTTTTCGCCCAAATCTATCATAAGGTTAATCGTAGCATTTACAGTCTCTCCTCCAATTTGTAAAAAAAGTTTGTCATGCTTCCAAACAATCTTAGTACACATTATTATACCGGAAATACACGAAGATTTTGTATATTGATCCAGTGGGACACATTTTAAGAGGAGCTTTGGCGGCTCATCAAAATGGAGCATCGGGAATTCCTTATGCAGTTCTTGCAGCTGCTCCTCGGTCATCGGAAACTCCAGCACCCCTTGTTGGGTCAGGTCATCTGATGGATGGATGCTATGAACTACTTCCATAAACTTCTCTTTTGTGACATAGTCAAAAGAGCCTTCCGGTCCATCGTAGTGGATAGGAACAGGAGGATACACCACATATCGGTCTACAATTTCCTTAAAGCCTGCATATTTTCCGGTCTGGTAGAGATTGGTGCGCACCGCAATTACTGTACCCGGTTGCTGCAAATAAGAGCGCTTCTCCTGCTCTGTCACGCCTTTCATGGGTCCGGGATCATGCCCCTCTCTTTGGCTGGCCAGATAGTAATAGCCGTTCATGCCGTGCATGCGCAATCTCAGGGCGGAGGGACGATCTCTGTCTGCCGCAAAACGCTTGGTGCTGACCTCCACCTGATTGGAGTCTTTCCCGCCCATAAAGCAGGAGAGAATTCCAATGCCAAATCGACTGATGGGCGTGTAATCCGGGTCTGCCCCACAGCGGATTTTGTCTTTCTGAAAGGTGTCTGAGGTGTAGTAAGACCTGCCAATCTTCAAAAAGTACGACTCGACAATTTCCTTTGTCATGCCAGTACCGTTATCCTCAATGCGGAACCAGTGATACCCATCCTCGTCCATCCAACTGCGGATATTGATTTGCGGCTTCCAGTTTTTGGGTCTCCGCTTGTCCAACTGCTCTCTGGTGCGGACAGCGTCAATGGCATTTTGGAGCAGTTCCCGCACGAATGCCGATGGATCACTGTACAGCTCTTCTCCCACCAGCAGTTCCATAACCTTGTCCTGGTCCATGGTGAGATGGTACTGCCCCGATACATATCCATTGGCCTTAACGGTGCGTTTGACTTTACTGGGCAGCACAAAATCTTGCCATCTCCCTACATATCGACGGAGCAGATTGCCGCATTGGTTTAGTTCGTCATCTACCCAATCCAGGTAGTTGTGTACTGCCTGTTCAATTTGCATCGAGTCACTGGTAATGTGGCAGGGCAACTCATAGGGAACGCTGCGATCTGCCACATGGTCAAACTCAAATCCTTGGGAAGCGATATGCTTATGCCATTCCTCTCGGCTGATTTTGGCCTCCCGTCCCTCCGCATTATCAAAAGCACAATACCGGTATAAGGTTTTGGGGGCGCGAGTGGTATCAAAATCCAGGATATCTGCCAAGCGGAGCAAGACTGCACAAAATCGCAGGTCTATTGTAGGGGTGCATTCTAAATAATTCAAATCAGAAGGATTCTCACCATGGCTCTGACATACCTGGACAAGGTCATCTCGGTCCACTTTGCCCCATAAACAATCTGGCCAATCTATGGAATTCAGCAACTCTAATATGCGTTCATGGTGAATACTACGCAGATAGTTTCGTTGTATTTCATCGGTCAGTTTTGGTACATCTGGGTTTTCAGAATAAGCTTTGACATACTCGCCGTGATGCTGTTCCAAATACTGATCAAGACGATCTCTATCTTGAAAAAGTTCCTGTTTTTCCTGGTCACTGTAGCTCATGCCCACATCGTGACAGCAGGCCGCCAAAATCAGCATGGCGACTTCATCTTTCGTAAGGTTATCTGCACAATCCCCCAGGAGCTGATCCATGATGCGTAAAACATTGCAGATATGGGTTTCATCATGTAAGGTGTACATGGGGAAGGTATCTCGAATAGTCTTTGCCCGCTCGATTCCAAAATCGCATATTAGTTCAATTCCACTCAGGTATTGGTTGGAATTTCTCTGGTCCGGCTGTAATTTTTCATCCTCTTCTTTTGCCTTTTGAACCAGTATATCCCACAGATTTTCCTCTTTTATGCCCATTATATCAACCGCTTTCTCTCATCAATGCGTTACTCAGACATTTTATTAACGGTATTATTAGAAAATATATTACACTATTTTTTGCAATATATAAAGTTTTTTCTTCTACAGTCTAGAAGAAATGCTGGTTTGTTGCGGAAGAATCATTTTAGGCAGCAAATTTCTTTAGAACTCAATAATTGCTTTAAATACAATTCGATATATGCTATAATAGCTGTAAAAGGATGTGATTAGCATGAAACAAGTCGGCAACCAACTGCGCACTTTGCGCCACAGTCTATCTCTGTCCCAAGCAAAGCTGGCGGAGCTTTTGGGCATCACCCAGTCCAGCCTTAACCGCTACGAAAACGGACAGTCCACCCCGACGGTTGAGCTGTTTCGCAAGTATGCGGACTTCTTCGATGTTTCTATGGATTACATCTTTGCACGCTGTGACGAACCGCAAGGGAAGTTGTATCACTATCAGCCGAAAGTATGGAAAAACGCAGCTGAGATGGAACAGTTTGTGGAAATGTGCTTTGATCCTAAATCGCCTTACTACAACCGCATGAAAGAATCCGTTTTGAGAATGTTTTTGGAAAATACCGATGATTAAGGGGGTGTCAGCGTGAACGCCGTGATTTATGCCCGTTATTCCAGCGAGGGACAGCGAGATGAGAGCATTGACGGTCAGATCCGAGAGTGCATGGAATATTGCAAGCAGAACGGTATGACTGTAGTGAAGGAGTACATTGACCGCGCCCTTTCTGCCAAAACAGATAACCGCCCCGACTTCCAGCGGATGATCAAGGACAGCGCCAAGGGGCTGTTTGATGTGGTTGTGGTCTGGAAGCTGGACCGTTTTGCCCGCAACCGTTACGACAGCGCCCATTATAAGGCAGCCCTGAAAAAGAACGGAGTACGGGTAATTTCGGCCAAAGAGAATATTGCCGATGGGCCTGAGGGCATTATCTTGGAATCCATGCTGGAAGGGATGGCAGAGTACTATTCCGCTGAGCTTTCCGTAAAGGTCATCCGTGGCCACACAGAAAATGCGCTCAAGTGCAAGTACAATGGCGGCACGCCCACATTTGGCTTTGCCATCGACGCAGACAAGCACTACCAGCCGGACCCGATCACCGCCCCCGTTGTGCTGGACATTTTCAAAATGTATGACACCGGCTCCACCATGAAGCAGATTGTAGACTACCTGAACGATCTGGGTGTGACTACGGTGCGTGGCCGACCGGCTGACCTGAACTTTATCTCCGGGATTCTACATAACCGAAAGTATCTTGGAGAGTACAAGTACCGGGACATTGTGGTGCCCAACGGTATCCCTGCCCTGGTTCCGGCAGACCTGTTTGAGCGTGTGCAGGATCAGATGAAGAAAAATAAAAAAGCCCCAGCCCGGCATAAGGCTGAGGACGACTACCTGCTGACAACCAAGCTATTCTGTGGTACCTGCAAGGCCATGATGGTGGGCGAAAGCGGTACAAGCGGCACCCAAGGGAGAAAATACCACTATTACCGCTGTGTCAACAGCAAAAAGAGAAAAATCTGCACCGCCAAGCACAAAAGTGTTCGGAAAGAACCTCTGGAGCAGGCCGTGGTCAGTTCCGTCATGCGGAATATCATGGATGATGCCTTTGTTGAGTATTTTGTAGATCAGGCACTGGCCTTGCAAGGGCAAGAAAGTAATGAGCTGCCCTCCCTGCGTCGGCAACTGGCAGATACGGAGAAAGCAATCGACAATATGCTCAACGCTATCCAGGCAGGAATTTTCAATGCCTCCACCAAGCGCCGTTTGGACGAGCTGGAAGCCACCAAAGAAAAGCTGGAGCTGAGTATCATCAAGGAAGAAATGAAAAAGCCTCAGTTCACCAGAGAGCAGATTCAGTTCTACATCCTCCAGTACCGTAAAGTGGACACCAATACCTTGGAAGGTCGCAGACGGCTGATTGATGGCTTTGTTAACAGTGTGGTGGTCTATGATGACTATATTCTCGTAACCTTCAACTACAAGGAGGGTGCGGAGCGGATCACCTTTGAACAGATTGAACGTTCGGATTTATCATCTCTCGGGGGACCATACTTTGTGGTCACCTTGGAGAACAAGGTGGTCTGAGGAACACCCCTGATTTATCAGGGGTGTTCCTCGTTTTTTCTCTAATATGCTAGTTAGAAAAGCACCGTGAACGATTGAAATTGCACCAATATTTTGAGGAGACAAATAGTAGCTACATTTTCTGATTTTAGGTGGATGTTACTTTTCTCACGCGAAAACCTATGCTTTCAAAAAGTGGTGCAACCTCACAGATGCACCACTTTTATTTTTCCCATTCACAAGGATACGTACAGACAGGAAAAAGCGCCGCAGCAGTCGGAAATTATAATTCAGATTGCCTGCGACGCTTTTATTTGTAATGTGCTATGGTAGTGTACGATCAGATTATGACTTCTGCTTCTCTACCATCAATCATGTGAAAAATCAGCCGTCTATCTGGATAAACCATAACGACTTCCACCATCTCATTCCAAAGGTTTTCATGAGATTGGCCACCCCTGATGCCAAGTTCCTGACAGATGCGCTCAAACGCCATCTCGATTTCAATTTCGCGCAAGATTGGTGTCTTGCACTTTTCGGCACCGGCATAGCGGCGGTTGCAGTACCAGATATCGTAACGCTTCGTGTTTTCGCGGTTGTGCCAGACTTTGTGCCCATAAAAGCCGCCGCAGTCTGCACAAATCAACTTATTGCTAAGCGGGCTATTATCCCGAAACCGTGCCTTGTATCCTCGCCGGTGCTCCAACCTCTTCTGAACAAGGTCGAAAATCTCTGGAGAAATAATTGGTTCGTGCGAATTCTCAATGTGGTATTGTGGCAATTCGCCGTCATTTTTCCTCGTTTTCTTGCTGAGATAGTCCACTGTGTAGCTCTTTTGCAGCAGAGCTTCTCCCTTATACTTCTCGTTTCTGAGGATATTTTCAACTGTAGATACTGGCCATCGCGACTTGCCTGTTGGCGTTGGAACTCCTTGCTCGGTCAGGTAATCGGCAATGTGACGGATTGATTTTCCAGACAGAAACATATCATAGATCTGTCGGACGATCGCAGCTTCCTCCTCAACGATTTCCGGATAGCCATCTGCTCCTTTTTTGTAGCCGAGAAAGTGCTTGTAGGGCAGAAATACTTTTCCATCTCTCATGCTTTTCTGTTGCCCCCAGCGGACATTCTCGCTGATAGATCGGCTTTCCTCCTGCGCCAAAGAGCTCATAATGGCAAGCATCACTTCACATTTGGGGTCGAGCGTATGTAAATTCTCTTTTTCAAAGACTACCTCTACACCTACACCCTTGAGCTCCCGTACGGTTTGAAGTGTATCAACCGTATTTCGGGCAAAGCGGGAAATGGACTTGGTCAGGATTAGATCAATACCACCCTCTAAGGCAAGGCTGATCATCCGATTAAAGCTCTCTCGGTTTTTCGTGTTCGTGCCGGTAATACCTCGGTCTGCGAACACTCCAACGAACTCCCAGTTAGGATTGCTCTGGATATGGCGGGTGTAAAAATCCACCTGTGCCTCATAACTGGATTCCTGTTCATCCTGCTCTGTAGAAACACGAGCGTATGCGGCAACACGCAGGCGTTGGCCAACAGCTTCCTCCGCTTTCTGTATTTTTGATTTTAGCGCAGGTACAACCGTGATCGTTCGTTCTTTCTTCATTGTTCCTCCTTGTGATATCGCTGGAGAGTCCGTTCCCGGGCTCTCTGTTTCATTTCCGGTGTCCAGCTCAGGCTCCGTGATGGATGCTCCCAGAACACATCTACCTCTGATTCGTCTCTGAGGATGAAGGTCAGATGATTGTGCTCCGGCACAAAAATCTCCTTAATCCTCTCCTCCAGAAGCCCCCGGTCTACTTTATCGACCTCCAAGACCTCCTTTGTTTTACTGATCAGGATGTCCTCTGGAATCTTTTGTGAGGGACACACGGCTTTCCCAAAGCTGTAAAAGCTAGGACACACCCAAACCGCTTTGTCGTATTGTTTTAGGTTTGTGCGGTGATATCCATATAACCGCCCACAACAGCCACAGCGGATTAGGCCATGAAACAGGTGGTACGGTCTAATTATTTCTGTGCCTTTCCTGTTGCCTGGGATTGCTCTTGCCTGCAGCTCAGCCTGAACGGAGTCAAAGGTTTCCTGGTCAATAATCGCTTCATGACTGTTGCTGACATAATAAACTGGTCTTTCTCCACGATTCATTTGGCTTCTTTTGGCTCGAAAATCTGGACAAAAGGTTTTTTGTAACACCATATTTCCGGTGTACTTTTCATTAGTGAGTATTTTCCTAATCGAAGTTCTTGACCATGTGTTCCCGTTATCCGGTTGGACGCCTTGCAGAATCAGCTTTTTTGCGATTGCATGCTGTCCCATACCCGAAAGATAGTCGGCAAAAATTTGGCGCACAATGGCCGCTTCCTCCGGAATGACCACCAAATCTCCGTCAATGAATCGATAACCTAACATTTTCCCTCCCCAAGGTTCGCCGTTCTGAAATCTTTTCTGAATACGCCATCTTTGATTTTCGCTGGCAGAGCGTGCTTCCTCCTCTGCATAGATAGCCAGCAGAGAAATCATTAACTCGCCATCTGGGCTGATGGAATGCATGTCTTCTTTCTCGAAATAGCAGTCGATACCCAGCAGTTTCAATTCGCGGATTGTCTGTAAAAGTACTACAATGTTTCGGGCAAAGCGTGTAATAGATTTTGTAACAACAAGATCAATTTTTCCATCCCGGCAGTCCCGCAGCATTCGCTGGAACTCTGGTCGGTTATCTGTTGTCCCGGAAATTCCGTTGTCAGAATAAATTGAGATCAAGTCCCAATCTGGGTGTACCGCTACATAATCGCGGTAATACTCGATCTGCGCCTCCAATGAGTGGAAAGCGGCATCTTTATCAGATGACACGCGGGCATAGGCCGCCACACGAATTCTTTTTTGTTCTTTCGGCTTTGCCGGTATCTTTGTTATTTTCACAGTTTGTACCTCCTGACGCTATTCATCACTCAGATCTCGAAAACAATCCAGTCTATTTTGCAATAACCTTCCTCCGCGCTTTCCACCACTCGATGCGGCAGAATTCCGAACAGAAATTCTGACCCTTCCGACCGTCAATGATCTTGTGACAATACCGGCAGATCGGCGCATTCAGCTTCTCCGCCTTTGTTTTCCGCAAGCCGGTCGCTCCGAACCCTTTGCGTCTACAAACAGACTTTACGGTATTGGGAGACAATCCAAGCTCCCGGCCAATAAAGCTGTACGGATAATTTTTCCGCCGCAGAGCGGCAATCTGTTCTAATTGTTGTCCCGTCATTGTTTCTCTCCTTTCCCCGACAATATCTTTCGCTTGATCGGTGACCTGCGTGTCTGTTGCCACCCTGCAATAGACCGCAACTCGTAAACTTTTCTGATTCAGGTAGTCGTTACGCATGCTGCGCCTCCTTAGAAAATCCCCGGCCCGTAATGAGCCGGGGATTCGTAATGTACGCCCACTCAGATTTTGCGGATATGATCCTCGCCATAGACAACGCCAAGGCCGGAGCCACAATCCCAGTTGACGAATATGGTGCCGGTGTCGTCCACCATGGAAACCGTTCCACGGTCACCGGGCTTCAGCTTCGTGTAGGGATCGTTCATGTTGATCAGCTCCACCCGTGTGCCTTGGGGGTAACTTTTCCGCAACTGCTCCACGATATCTCTGCTTGGCAAACCAATCATTCAAACTCCTCCTCTTCATCCGGAACCGGAACCTCTGCAATCGGGAAAACGTCATAATTGCCGTTTCCTCCAAGTGCCTGACGCAGTTCCGCCTGTTTCTGTGGTGTCAGGTCATCCCAAAAGATCGGGATGACCTCGTGGCAGAAGAGCCTCATGAACTTTTGCTTAATCGCAAACATTGGCTTCCTCCTTCTCCGCAGTTTCAGCTTTGCCTTTCGGCGGTGCGCCGTAACGCCAGCCGCTGTTGCCGGTGAGATGCTTCATCATCAGCTTTCTCGCCAGCGCAAACGCAGCGCCTTTCATCCCCAGGCGCACCATGAAGATACGCATGGCGAAGCGGTCGTTGTCGCCGTCGTAGGGCTTGTCCAGAATGCGGGTCTGCTCACTGGCCATCTGGCAGAGGGCCGTGATGAACTGCGCGTAAGCAGCCGCCTCGCCATCTACACCCGTGAGGGTGAACCACGGGAAAGCAACCTCTTCCTCCGTGACTTCAATAGGCAGAGCGTCGGCAATCACGGCGCGCCTGAACAGCATCTCCTTGTTGGAGACGATCAGCTTCAATCGTTCCAGCGCATCGTCCGTAAGGGTTTTGCGCGGAATGCTGACGGTGAGCTTGTTGCCCTCCGCCTCAGCAACGGGAACATCCTCCGCTGTGCCATCCGGAGCGTCATCGCTGCGGACGGCAGAAACCTCGGGTTCCTTTTCAGTGTCATTCTCATCATTGGGAAGATTTTCGGATACCTCCGGGGCATCATCGGCCTCATCGGGTTGGGCGGGATCCGCTTCGCCCTCTTCCGCCGTATCGGGCCTTTCCGCGCCCTCTGTGGCCTCCATAGCCTCCGCCTCGGGTTGGGCGGAGGCTGCGGCCTCCGGCGCGACGTCGGGCGTTTCTGCCGGGATTTCGGCGGGGGCGTCCTCTTTGGGAAGATCCGCCTGCGCCTCACCCTCCGGGATAAAGCCCCGTTCTTTCAGCTTCTCAACCACCAGGGCAACCGCCTCCTGCGCCAATGCAGGCGGGTAAAAGATCACGCCGTTTTTATCCACGGTGTAATCGCCCACACGATAGGCAAAGGTCGGCGCTCCGGCATAGGCCGCTTCGGAGAAGGTGATCTCGGAGAGCGCCTCTACCAGCGCCTTGCGTTCTTTTCCTGTAACACGAAAATTGATGTTCATTATTAACCTCCATTTCTTTTGTGTAAATCATTCGTACTCCAGCACATCGTCATCCGTCACAAGGAAGTGACGCTCGGTCAGAAACGTGCCTCTCCAGATCTCCTGCTCCGGCAGGGATTCGCAGAAGCGAATGACCGCCCGAGCCAGCCCTTTGTGCGCGCCCTTCGGGAACCTGTCCCAGCCGCGCTCATAGGCCGCGATCTCACCGGAAGCCTGTTTGCCGCGAATGTGCAGCTTGATCACCCTGCCGCAGTCGATCCCGAAGCCGGAATTTTCGTCACAGACCTTTGCTTCAAAGGGATAATCGTCTACTGCACCCAGCAGCCAAATGCCGTCCTCGGTGTGAACCGTGATTTTATGATCTGCCATCGCCGCCTCACTCCTCGGAGCCGGTCATAATGAAGTGCCAATATTCTTTGCTGTGCTCCTCCAGATAAATGACCAGCTCATAGTAGCCTTCGCGGTTGGCAATGTACTGCACCATACGGGTATCGATCATATTGGTCTCGCCGCTGTCGCGAATCGCCAGAATCTGCTCCCTGATTTTCTCTGTCATAGTAAATTCCTCCTTCAAGTGTGTACACAGTAATAGAGGCACGGGTAGCCATTCCTGACTCCTTCATGCAGAATCAGGCCGCCGTTTTTGGGGCAGCCGCTCTTCGTGGTAAAGAAAAAGCTATCTTTGCCATCCGGATACAAAGTCACCGTCTCATTCGCCCAGCGGAAGCAGTCCCGCAGCCCTTTGGACAGAGCCCGACGCTTCTGCTTGTCCTTGACGATCTCTCGGATCGTTCTGGCAGCATGACAGGTGATGATCCTGGCACAGGGCTCAGGTGGGATATACAGATACTTTTGCGTCTCTCCGTCATCCAGAACCAGCTGGACTGAAAGAAGCGGGATCGTGATATCCTGCCGGAAGCCTTTTACGCTGTCGTCTCCGCAGGTGCTCAGCCACGCAAAGGAAAATTGCAGGCTGTCTACTCCGCGCACGATCTTGACGTAATCGCCGCAATCGGACTCAAACTTCACTGCGCCAATCTCTGCCTCCAACAACCACCGCAGGATAACCTCCTTGATGAGGAATCTGCCGTGGCTGCCGTGTTTTCGGCAGTAGGTCTTTACCCCGACAAACTGATTGCTCCTGACGAGCTTCACCAGTATGTTGGGGGAAAGCTCATGCCAGGGCGCTTTGCGTAAAATACGCTCGGCAGGCTGTTCTGTCTCCCATCCGGGAACCTCAGCCAGCTTGTCGTATTCGTCCGCAATTTGCTCCAGCCAGCGTTCCAGATCCTCCAGAGATTGGCCCGTCCAGCGCGGTGCGCCGAAGGGCTTTTCATAGGTGCCGTCGCCGTATGCGGTGAGCTCCAGTGATTCATCGGTTACGATGAACTTGCCCTTGTAGGCATAGAGGAACATTACGCCCTCCATGTACCGGATCACCCGCCACGCTTTATGACTAAAGGTGCCGGGAAACCGGAGCTCAATGGCGGTCACCGCCGCCTGTGGATCATTCCGGTCAATTCCGGGATTGATCTGCTTGGCAAAAGGAATGACCTGATGTTTCAAGATCGGCACCCCCTTTGCGCTTCCGGCCAACGGTTCTGCCATTTGCAAACAGGATCGCGTTCTACCATTTACTCCTTCACCTCCAGTGTGATGGGGTGGTCGTATGTACAGGCTCTGCGATATACGCAGAAAACTCCGTACATCGCGGCCATGCTGTTTGTGAGTATCCTCGCAGATTGCTAAGGTGCTTCCGGGCCTGGCCCGGACTGATGCGGCGCTTGCCGCAGGGATGGATGTTCCTCCTTTCTCAGTTAGATTTGATATTGTCGTGGTACCCCTTAACGGGGCAAGTCGTTTTGTTTGGGACAGGGGCTTGGGGTATGCAAGCGGAAAGACATGGAAGCCCGCTGAAGCTGGGATGTTGGTTTTAATCCATTTTTGTGTTAAGGCTCCGCCTTGCCGGTGAGAATGAATTGCATGTACTCTTTGGGGCTTTCCTCAAGGAACACCACCAGCTCGTAAAACTCCATCTCATGGGCAATCCGTTGTACCGCAGGCACATCAAACATGTTGCTGCGCCCGGTATCTCGGATCGCCAGAATTTGCTTTCGTATTTCTTCTGTCATGCGATTCCTTTCGTAAAAGTTGATGAAGATGCACTCCGGCCTCAGCTTCACTCGCAGCCCCCGCTTACATACCACAAACCTCCATCGGCGCAGCCGACTGGCGTCATGGTGTCCCCGGCCCAGAATGGGCCGGGGGTGTGTAAGGTGCTTAACCGTAGATCACGTCGCTAAACAGCGCATACTGGATGATCATGTCGGCGGCCAGCGCGTCTATGTCACCTGTGTCCAGCTGTCCGGCGTCTGTAAGGGTAAAAGCTCGCTCGTTCTCAATCCACAGACGGACGCCGTTTAAGAATTTGTCCAGCGTCAGCTCATAGACGGAATCCGCTTCGCTGTCATGGAGCCGCAAGGTGCCGCCTCGGGAAATCTGCTCACTGGCATACTCGCCCAGATAATCGCCGACTACTTCGGCCCGGCAGCACCAGTAGGTGATGCCGCCGTCCAGCACCGCGCTCATGATGTCGTCGATATCCTGATCGGTGACGACAAAATTGATAACGGCAGAGATACTGTGCCTGCTGATCTTGCTCACAGTGCGCCTCCTTAGCCCACGCGGATGAATCCGCCTTCGTCTGTTTTCGTAAGCTGAATACTGCCGAACTCGGACAGTCCTCCGTCGCCGCGATTGACCGTGTAAGAGAGCGGATAGCCCTCCTTCAGATCGGCCAGATCCATCGGCCATTCCTCGGTGTACTGCCCCACATAGAGCAGGGAGTCCAGATCGCCAAGGATCGTGTGGACCCGCAGAATCAGGTAGACCAGCGCGTGATGCTTCTGCTCAAACTGCCGGACCATCTCCGTGTCCTCCGCGCTGAGCTCGGGGTAGGTCTTCTGGAAGGTGCAGATATGTACCTTGCCGTCTTCCTCGAAGTCGCGGATAAAATCTTCCCGCAGCCCCATCAGCCGCATCCGCTTCAACGCCTCAGCCTTCTGCTTCTCGCGTAAGATCTCGCTCATGTTCACGTCCTCCTTTATCTGTCTGTTTCTTGGATGTCGATAATACGGATCGTCCGCATCGCCAGATCCACCGGCTCGGTTGTGATGCGCAGCGGCGCAGCATCCTCCCGGTCTGCACGGAACACAAAGTTTCCGACATGGGCGATGCTCTTGACTTTAAAATGTGCTTCCAGAGCGTTCCGCAGCCCTGAACCGTCGTTTGCGACCCTGAGCCCAATCAGGTCATGGGTGTCCATTTTCGGTCAACCTCCCTTCATTTAGTTTGTATTCGTGGTACCCCTTAACGGGGCATGATGTTTTGTTTCCCGCGTCCGGTATGCGGGGGCTTGGCACAGCCCGTCAGGGCAACTGTCAGGCGGCATCCGTGCAAGGCCAGGGCTCTCTGCTGTGCTTTCTCTTTGTTTTTTGATGATGTTTGTTTTAAGCAGCGGCACAAGGCTCATCTGGACGTCGGTTGGGTTCCTCAGATATGACAGTCCACAATGACCATGTACCAGTGGTTTTCCTGTGCTGGCTCCAGAAACCGTTTGTGGTATTCCTGTTCCCATTTGCGACGAACTGCCGGGCTTTCTGAAGAAAAGCCGAACCAGCCCATCTCGCCGACCGCATGCCATTCCCCATCGGGTGTCACCACTGCGTAGGTATGAAAGGTCGTGCAGCGCCGGATATACTCATCCTCATTGCGATAAGTTGCATCGATACGCTCCTCCGTCCAAAAGGGATCTTTTTGGATCTCTTTGTATGGCGTCAGGGTTTTCCGTTTCCATTCGCGCATTCGCTCAAAATCGATATCGCGGACATACGCACCGTCATAGTGTTCCGATGGTTCTGTAAGCAGACTGGGTGTGCCTTTGAATCCGGTCTTACCTTGCTTTAGAATGAGACTCCCTTGCCATCGGCCACCGATTTGGTACCAGTCCCATTTGGCGTCTGGGTTGAATGTCTCATACAAGTCGCCTGCTTCATTCAGAAGTCCCTCGGATAAAAGCCTTTTTTTATCGTCGCCAAGGTAGCTCTCATAGAGCTCCTCGTCAGACCATTTCAGACGCTGCGGCAAAGACTTTATGTATCCAAGATGATGCGGATTCGGATGCTCTGCTTCATAAGCTTTCGGATTTTTCTTCCATGCACTGTATTCTTCTTTATAATCCCTTCGCAGGATTTCCCGTTGGTCCTGGATGATCTCAGCCTTGGTCTTGGAAAGCTCCTTCTTCACCGGCAGAGCCTCATCGTAAGGGGCCAGTAACCGATTCACGGTTTCTGTTAAAGAATTGCCATCGTACAGGAAAACAGCTACGCTATAATGGCTCATAGGCTGGCTCCTCTGTGTGCCAGCGGATTCGCCGGATTGGTTGCTTTGTGTGATTTGCTCATGGTATCTCTTTCATCATTAACTTTGATAACTGAGCAGAGCGCCATGTCCCTTATGGAGCCGCCAGCCAGCAGCCTGCCGCCTGTGCCAAGCACCCGCATACCGGAGGGCGCGGATACTTATTGCCGGGTCACACTGTCTGCCGAACCGGAAATGCTGCTGCGCAGCTGCTGGAGTTCTGCGATGTACAGATCGATTTGCTTGATCAGCAGATCGTCGCAGCTGCCCCCAAAGCGGCTGGCATAGAAGCGCAGATCCGCCAGCTTCTCCATTGCCTCATCGAAGAAAACCTTGTTCTTTTCCAGGGCCGCTTTCGCCATGGATTTCAGATCTGAAGATGCCATATCTGTCCCTCCTTATCATGGTTCCGACTTGCACAGCCCAAGCCTCTGGTCTAAAAAATGTGAAAAAGGTAGCAGCATCACTTGAGAAAGTGTGCGCCAATCATATGTTGCGGTTAGCCAAAGGCTTGAGCAGTGCAAGCCGGAGTCCGGTGCCTAATGCAGCTCTATCCCGTCGGCTCCCGTTTGGATCAGACCGCCAAATTCCTCGGCGGTAATGACGGCAAACATGTTGGGAGCATTGGGGAAGCTTTCATCCAGCGCCGCGATCAGCTTTTGCTTCCGATCCTCCTCCGGCACAATCCAGACAGGGATCGGAAAGACGCCCCCGTTTTGGCGCTGCTCGATGTTGGTAGCCAGGTACTGGTAGTAGCGTTTGCACTTGTCCAAAAGCACAGGAAGCGCCTCGGTGTTGAGATCGATTTCGATGAACCATCTGTCCTCGTACTCGCCGTTACAGACCACGGCGGCGAGATCCGGTTTCAGCTGAAAGCGGTGATGGTCGCAGGTATAAGGCCGCCAGCAGTCCGGCTCCCACTCCACAGATTTCAGCTGGAGCTTTTTGCCGCCCCTGCTGATTTCCACCAGCTGTACATAGCATTCCGCGATGGCCAGCGTGTGCCGGATATGGACATAGGACGGCTCCAGATAACGATGGGACCGCCGGGAGCTTTCCAGCCCATCCCTGGCGTTTAAAAACCGCTGTCCGGCCTCGGTCAGGCACCAGATCAGGGACGAAGATCCCGCCCGGGCTCCTCCGATCCGGCGCTGGAAGGTCTTGACCAATCCGTAGGACTTCAGCTTCCGCATGGTGTTGGCGGCGTTGCGTATGGCGCCGCTTTGCGATTTGACGACCGGAACATGCAGACGCTGGATCTGTCCCGTCAGCAGATACTTGGCAGATCTGAGGGAGTCCAGGATCTCCAGATCCCGGGGGACGAGCCACTCCAGCAGGCCAAGGAGCTGTCCTTGACTCAACTTGCTGATGGCCTCCGCCTGGGGAGTGGGGAGAGGATCCGCCAAAAGGCGGTAATCCTCTTTTCCCTTAAAGCGCGCATCCGCCGGTAGCTTGGGGATTTGTGGGGGCGTTTCACCGCTTCGATTGGTATAGCGGTCGGTGCTCATATCTTCCTCCTTCCCAAAGCAGTGTCGTTCAGATCCGGCTGAATCTCCTCCTCCGATTCCTTCAGCAACTGGATAAAGTCCCGATCCACAGTCTCTGCCGGAACGCCATATCTGCTCTGACAGCGGGCGCAAAGCTCCACGGAGCTGCAGATGGCAGGTTCCGGTGGAAAGGTAGTCCCCCGAATCCAGCCGGTGGCTTTGCCGTCCGATATAAAGTTGGTGTAGACCTCATAGCGCGGCAGGTTCATAAAATCCAGTGCCGCAAGCTCTGGAGCCATACTCGCCATCTCCTTTGCGTCCGAGGAATTCAGGCCAAAGACAATCTTGTTCCGCGCATTGGCGTCAATGCCCGCACGCAGTTCTGGTGACAGCTGCGCCCGGTATTGGTGCGCCATGGTGATGCCAACGCCTAAGCCTCTGGCCTGCGCCAGTGCGTCCGACAGGTCGGTTGGGAGCCGCAGATAGTCCTGGAGCTCGTCGATATACAGGGACACGATGTGCCGCCGTTCCGGGGGCAGTTTTGCCCGCGAGAGCGCCAGCGTCCATGTCAGTCCGACGATCAGAGATCCGAGCAGCTTCGCGGATTCCGAGCCGATGCTTCCTTTATTGAGCGGAACCAAAACCACCCTGCGATGGTAAAACAGGTCGGTCAAATGGAATCTGGGTTCGCTCTGTCCCAGCACGCTTCTCAGCCCTGGGCGGTATAGAAACTGCCGCATCTTATTGAGCACGGGAGCAATCTCCTGCTTGCGCTCCGTATCCCGCATGGCGTCATAACTTTTCCAAAAGGGTTTCAACACCACTTCATCCTGGAGCTTGTCCGTGATCCTATGGCGAAAACTCTCGTTGGTCAAAAGCGCCGGAAGCCACAACAGCGACGCACCTTTCGTGTGCATCAGGGTGAGCAGTGCCGCACTCAAAACGTCCTGGCTGCGGATGCCCCAGTTCTCTGAAAAGATCTCCTGAAACACCGCCAGCACCGCGTCGGCAATCAAGGTTGGATCGCCGGGAAGAGCCAGCGGATTGAAGCCCACGGGGCAAGCGTCTGACGGGTCAATGATCACCACATCGTCCTGCCGATCTTCGGGGATCCGCTCCAAAATTCTGTTTACGAGATCAGCCTTGGGGTCGATGACAAGGGTACTGCGACCGGCACGGATATCTGCCAAAATGAGATGTTCCAGCACAGTCGACTTCCCGCAGCCAGTGGGGCCTATCAGGATACTGTGCTGCAAGCTATCCTGAGGACTAATAGACAGGCACTGGCTGCCGCTTGGCACCATGCTCTTGGCAAAGCTGCGGTCATACAACCAGTTGGTCGGCTCCTGATACCATGCAGGGGGAAGGGTAAGTTTTGGATGCAGGCCGCTGGTGCCGGGAAGCTCGTCTTCGCCAAAGGGGAGCAGCATAAAGCTGGTCAGCTCTTTCACCGACAGGCGCAGCGGAAAGTGCCACGGCACCTTTGCGCTGATTAAGTGCTGGGGCTTGTCCGGCAGCGTGTGCATCCGCGTTCCCACCGACTCCAGTGTGCGGAGCGCGTTGAGGATCGTGTTGATCCGACTCTGCGCTCGGTCGCCGGATACGCCAATGCGAATATGCACTTCAAAGCAGTGCTGCTCGTTCTTCTCCCGGATCGACTTCTTGGTTTCCACCGATGCCTCGTCGACTCCAAATATGATGGCCTTAAGCCATGACACATGGGGGTCCGGTATGTGTTTGGGCGTGGGCTGTGGCCGGAAGGATTTCCCCAGCACAATCTGCATGACGGATTCATCCTCACCGCGAACCGCCGCAAGTGCCGCGAGCCCCGCACGGATGGTGGATGAGATTGTGTCGGTGCTGAGAGACAGGCCGGTATGGGAAATTACCAGCTGCCGCGCCGCGCTGACAGGAGCGCGGTGGTAGTCCTCGAGCGGATAGAACCGGATGTCTCCGTGTGCTTTCATCACGCTTTCGATCCTGCGGATGTACGCGGCGTCTGCACCGATGATGTGCTTGACATATCCGCCGTGGCCCCTGGCCTCCCAGATGATTGCACCGCGTGGAATGGTGGAAGCAAGGTGCGAGAGAATGTTGCAGACCTGCTCCTGCGTGTAGGGACGCTGCCAATGCAGCTCCCTCCATACCAGTTGGTAAAATGATCGTTTAGCCATGTGTGCCCTCCTTTTTTACCAGCCGGAGTCGCGTTTGCGCCTCCAGATCCGGTAGGCCACAACTCCTACTGCCACTACTGTAGCAATGATTGCGAGGATTGGCCAAACCGCATACAGCCAACAGAGGGCCAGCTTGATCAGGAAGGCCGAGAGCGCCAGTATGACGGCGGATTCCAGGAGCTTTTCCAGCCAGCGTTTCGGTTGATTCTCCATGGTTCATCGCGCCTCCTCCGGCAATACTGCCTTGGCAGAATACTGCGGCACAGGATATCCGGGGATGTACAGGTCAGAAGCAATCTCGTTGCCCCAGACATCCCATTGCTCCGGGCAGGCAGAAGTGGGCCTGCGGCGGGCAAACAGTTCCAGGTAAGGCGGATGGCTGATCCGCTCAATGATGGGGAAAAACTCCTCCGGCTTATGGGAATGATCCTGCCGGGGCGCACGGACCAGGGACGGCTGCGCCCGGAATTTCAGTTCCGGTTTGCCGCGAATCCCAAGCAGCATTGTCTCGTGCGTATGACGCAGGTATCTGCCCAAGCCAAGATAGTACTTGTCCCAAATCATCTCGTCGATGTAGCGGTAGCCCCAGCTTTTCAGCACCTCCAGCCCCTCCGGGATCAGCCCCTGGGGTACCCACAGCCATGCCATGGCATCCTCGTGGCTGAGCGCCCGGATCGGCATGCGCTGGATTTGCTCCAGCGTCATCAGGTCATAGTGGCTGATTGCGCCCAGCTTTCCCTTCTGGTTCTTGCTCCAGGGCGGATCGGCGTAGATACAGCGATACTTTTCAAATGTCCCGAGCTCCTGAAGCAGCTGGACGGTGTCTTGTTCTTGTTTGTTCATGTGGTTGGTGGATCCTCCTTTCTGCGTTTACCGTTGACAGTTCTAGTAATGTGCTGTGTGAGTTTTTCGAGGTGAGTAGCAGCATCGGCTGCTTGCCGTCTCCGTGACCTGGCTGTTGGATTTTTAATGTTCGCACCCTATGCCGCGCATTAAAACACAAAAGATAGTTGAAAAACAGTCAATTTCATTTCAACTTTTGAAGCGAAGTAACGACCGATAACAGAGGTAGAAGGGCGATGATTGGTACCGATAAAACGATGTTGTAATCGTTGTTTTAAGGCTTGCAATATGTTCTGATATACCTTTTATCCGGCAAATGCTGCGCGGTTCTTCTCCCCGCCACAGACGGCCACAGGCCCCGTGTGCGCCCGTCGGAGTGCTTGGGGCATCCCTGCGCTCCGGAGCTGGCCAAACTGCGCCTCTGGCCGCAGCTAGGCCCACAGGAGCTGGGGCTCGTCCAGTGTCCCGGAGAGCCGCACGGACTCCCCCTGGGGATCGGTGGAGGCTTCGGAAAAGGCGGGGGCCAGACAGCTCTCAATCACTGGCCGGAAGGAGCGCACGGTCAGGGACTGCTCTGCGCTGCAGATATGGATCAGCTCCTGCATGATGCCGGTGTCGATATGATGGATTTTGATACCGTACTCCGCTGCGGACTCCAGCACCTGCTTGACCAGGATCCGAATCTTCGCCCCGTCGTCCAGCTCATGAAACTCCAAGAAGCACTGGAAGCGGCTGGCGATCTCCGCCAGATTACCCTGAGCAATAAAGGACTTGCGGGCCACCTCATTGTCGTGATAGATGCGGCCTGTCAGGGAGCCTTTCTGCCGCTCCGGCGCAGGCGATTTGTAGATGACCTCAATTCCATCCTCATGCTCCCGGATTTCCTCTGCCTTCGGCACAGCAAACCCGATCTTTTGCCTCCGTTCTTCTGAATCGTGTAGCAGCATATTCGACGTGAATATGAAGATGGATTTATGGAATTTGTATTCACGGCTGTGGTCGGGCAGCTCCCGTACAGCAGCGCAGCGGCCTTCATCCAGAACGGCCATCAGCACCTTCAACACTTGGGGAGCCGCCTTCTCGATCTCGTCAAAGATGAACACCGTGTAGGGATTCTGCACGACCGCATCAAAGAAAGGTTTGTCGTCATAGCCGACATAGCCTGCTGGAGAGCCCAAGAGACGGGATACACTGTGTGGCTCACTGAAGGTATTCGTGTCCGTCCAGGCCACACTGTATTGGTGAGGGCCAAGGGTGGAAAGGGCGGCGGCCAGTGCTTTTGCCGCCTCAGATTTTCCTGTTCCGGATGGGCCATAAGCAAAAATACTCAGCGGCTTTTGTGGATTTTGCTTGTTCACATGCATTGCAGAAAGCTGTGCCATAACGGCAATGGCATGATCCTGTCCCATGACCCGCCGGGACAGCTCCTGCTCCAGCTCCGATGCCCGAAGCAGCTGCGGCGCTTCCGACTGCGGCAGCGTCAGTTCCTCCATTGCCACCACCGGCTCCTCAGCACCTGCCGGAGGTCCCGTTCCCAACCGCTTCTCCGGCAGCGCCCGGAAGAAGCGAACCATCTCCGAAAAATCCTGAAAGAAAACCGGCGTGCCACGGGCAAGCACCTTCATGGCGCGGTTGCGTCCCCGGTACTGCACTGGCCTGTCCAGTTCCATGCTGTAGCGCCCGACCTCCCGGCGCAGGAGCACACCAGCCTGATCGGGCTGGCAGCCATCTGGCAGGCGGCAGTTGTCAAAAATGTAGGGGCAGTGGTACGGCAGACCAGACAGCTCCTGCTTCAGCCACTGGCAGTCCGCGTCAGACGCCAGGGGAAAATTACTCAGTTCCATGCCGACACCTCCAATGCACACGGGTATCCCGCAGCGTTCCCTTCAAGGCGGTTAAATCAGGCGCGCCGCCGCACAGCGGGCAGTCCTCGTTGGGCGTCTGGGGGATCCAGACCGTCTCATCAAAAAAGCAGAGTTCCTTGCCTGAGAAGACCTCGTCAAAGATCCCAAGATGTAAGGTGTTGCCCGCGTCCGGACGCATCCGGATCATGACGAAGTTCCGGTCGGCCACCTGATCCAGCAGGCCATGGTAGGGACTGCTCTCGCTTTCGCGGTAGAGCAGCAGCATCAATGCGATCTGCCCTTTGAGGGCGTTGACGCGGGAGGTGGCGAAGATGGCCGCCCCCTCCGAACCTACATCGTTTTGATAGCCCTCCCCATAGGCGCGGTACCTGCTCTCCATGGCGCAGCGGGCGCATCCACCACGGGTGACGCCCGGATAGCTGAAATAGATCTCCGCTGCCGCGCCGTGCTGATAGAGCTGTGCGGCCAGATAACAGCTGCCGTACTGCATGGCCAGCGCAGCCGCCCGTGCCTGGGCAGAAAAGCTGTCGGCGCAGCCGCAGATCAGAACGTCGGTGGGACGTTCCTGTAAGACCGACCCCACCACACGCTCGAACAGTTCGTCGCGGAAGCTGTCGTCCAAAAAGCGCGGCACAGCTATGACCTCCGCCACCGGGCTGATATCCAGCAGCCGATCCCGCAGCACCTCGACCTTGCTGCATCCCACTTCGCAAAGATATGCCTGCTGGGTTGCGAGATTGGAAAGCGTCACCACGTCGCCGTCGACCAGTACGAATCTTCCGACTCCGCAGCGGGCCAGTTCCTCGACAAACTGCCTGGAGCCTCCGCAGCCGATCACGACCACCGTCTTCTTGCGGAGTGCACTTTGAGGGCAGCAGCTCTGCACACGGGCGAAGATGTCCGCGCCGCATTTAGGATGCGTCCGCAAGCTTGGTAAGATCGGATCTGCCGCATAGTCCTCCAAAAGTCCCAGCGGCTGCGCCTCCAGCAAGATATCTGTACGAAAGGTATAGGCGTAGAGATTGATCTTTCCGTCCGGAGGGTCGTTCACGATCACAATGGGCATAAAGAAATCGTCGGTGATGTTAAGGGCCGACATGATCGCTTTGACATAGCGGTAATCTCCCTCCGAGGGCTTGGCGTAACCTTGTGGGTGGGAATGGACAAAGCCGACCAGCAGAATGTCCTGTGCGTCCCAATGGGCCAGGACGCGGTTAATCACCTCGGTGTCCGGAGAATAGGTGCCGCCGGTGACCTTAGCGGTGGCGTCAAAATAGAAGCGGTCGATGGTTTTGCCGCCGTCGCTGGAGCCCAGTATGCCGCCGCTTTCCGGCGGGCGTCTGCCGATGGTGTTGCAGATCTGATCGTAGACCTGCCGGGTCATATGAAGCTCTGGATGCATGTGTACCTCCTATCTGCACAGCTTGCGTGCAATCTCATCAAAAGTTCCTTTGCCTTGTACGTAGAGCGCGGTGACATCTGCCCAGAGCGCGGCCACAGCCAGCGCGTTCTCATAGGTGGCAATCCGCTGGCTCCAGCAGATATAGGGATAGCTCTCTCCGTCCTCCTGGATCCGGTGGGTAATGCTCAGACCATCCGGATGCCCACGGTAGTTGATCGGGCTGATGATATAGATCCGCCAACCACTGCCGTCCTCGTACTCCGCAAAGTAGAAATCCACATACAGCGAACCATCGCTGCTGCGGTAAGTTAACCAGCGCTCGGGCATGTCAGTTCACCTCCCTGTATGAGATTTTGAAGGAAAGCCCGCACTGAAATGCGGGCTTTCCGGGCATGAAAACTCAGTGGAACGTGCCGGGAGGGACTTCGCCCTGTCGGCCCCCATCAAAGTGGCCGGCGGGCAGACACATATGCTGTCTGCGCTTCATCTGATTTTCACCTCCTTGTCGTTCATGTTGGAAGGGGTAATCTGGGAGCCTTGCCTCGGGGGCAGAATCAAAAAGCGAAGCTGTATTTGATTGTCACTTCGCTTACCTGAAGCTCCGGATGCTCCAAGCTTGATTGCCCCTTCACTTCTCACAGGACATTTCTCTTCTGTTTGAAAACCAAAATTTGAAAATTTCCGAGAAAAAATTTGCGGCTTGCTCTAATGCCCCGTATAATAAAAGTGAGAATAATTGAAAAACACGGGGCAAGCATTAAACCGGATCGCAAAAACCGGCGTCTATCAGGCAGAAAGAGAAACAGCGTATAGACCTTAGCGGTATGCCTCGAGCTGTTTGCGCAGATATTCGAAAACGTAGCGCTTCCGTTTATTTACATTCGTCTGGGACATGTGCAAAAAGTTAGCAATTTCCCGCTCCTTATAGCCCGCGACAGCCCGCAGGAAGATCTCTCTGTCGCTGTTGGATAAAGCTCCAAGGGCGAAACGGATTGCCTGCCGCAGATCCCGCCGGACGCATTCTTCTTCAACATTGTCTGAAGATGAAAAGTCCAACCCGTCCGTCATGAACTTTTCCAGAGACAAAACTCCCCCAGAGGGGGTCTTGGGGCATTGACTGCAGTCTTTCATACAGCGCCTGCCGTTTTCATCTATGCAGCGTTTCTGCCGCTCTACTCGCTTTTGCTCCCGCCAGACAGGCTGCATATAGGCGAGGTAGACCTCTTTGCTCACCGCGACCTGTTCTCCTTCAATGTCCAGATAGTATTGCTTTTGTACTGCATCATTTGTCATGACCGGCTCCTTTGGTTTCGGGGAAACCGCGAGAGCCGTCCATGGAACAAAAATCCGCAAAAAAGCGGGACGGCAGCAGGATGCCTTCAGTAAGGCACCGCACTGTCGTCCCGGCGATCTCGCGGATTCCGTATTCGGTTGGTACATGGGTGATTGCGTGTGTGTGGCAGATCAGGCTATCACTTTGCTGTTTTTGATCACCGCCTTTCCGTCCGGCAGGAACCGGATCTGGGTAATGCAGTCTTTGCGCCGGATCTCCACCGTGGCGCGACGCTTGTCCACCTGACAGACCTTGCGTCCGTCACTGTTGCGAATGTCTTGCATAAAACAGCTCCTTTCCAACGCTTTTTCTTGTCCGACCTATCCTCTTTGAGTCAATACCATTGTATCGGAAGACAATCGGCTCTTGAATGGCGTTGGAACGCAACGGAACCCATTGGAACACTTTTTGCAAAAAAATAAGCCGCTGGCCAAAACGACCAGCGGCAGATAGGCAACCAGCAGTAATGTATCAGGAAAGGGGTGTGTGGATATGGCTGAAAAGCGGTATATGAACGAAGCTGCGGAAAATATCGGGAAGAAGCTGACTGAAATTCGTCGGCAAGGGTATCGGGAGGATCCTAGCAACACACCTCCTTTGCTCTATCTCTTAGGCTACGATGGCTTTCGATCCCCGGAGCAGGTAGAGGCTTTGCTGATAAAAGCCATACATCACGCGATCCACAATCAAGATGACAGGGAGCTTTTGTTGATGGCCTTTCGGTTGCTGAGGGGCTACGATGATGCCACCATGAAAGATATCGGGGATCGCAGACGGCGCTATGTATTGGAACATAAGCGGCTGACGAAGGATGAAATGATTGCCTATCAGGCAGCTGAGGACGATCTGGGCGCAAAAATAGCCGCACTGAAAGCGGCCTATGATCGGCTCCGTAAGGAGGAGGACAGGCTGATTGTGAAGCTGTCTAATATGCTCTCCGTCATCTCGGATATTGACAGCTACGTAGAAGATATTGACGATTACCTGAGTTTAGTACCAGCAGTAATGGAGAACCTGCGTACAGTTTCTATCCTTACGCCAGGAGCGTTCTGCTGGGACAACTCGCTCATCCTCGGAAGAGACAATCTGCTTACAGAAGTCGTCCAGGCCATGCAGGAGCAGAAGTGCCGTATTCAGCTGACTGGCATGGGCGGCATCGGGAAAACAGAAGTACTGAACAAGCTCTATGCGTGGCTGTTAGATCATCCAGAAGAACATTGCTACGACCTAGTTGGCTTAATTCATTACAGCGGCGACATTGATATGGACATGACGCAGCAGTGCTCACTCTCCATCATGGAAAATATTATTGATGTCTGGAGCTATCTGCGTCAGATCGCCTCAAAATATAAGGTACTGCTTTTGATTGACGATATCCGTCCCCAACAGGCCGAGAATGAAATGCCGGTAGACATGGATTCGTCTTTCTCCAAACTCCAGACATTGCATGTCTCCATTCTCTTTGCGTCCCGCGCTCCCATTCCAGGCTATATTAGCAGAAAAATTGCTCCGCTTTCCACCGACGAATGCATTCAGGTCTTCCAAGATCAGCACTATCTGGATTTTGACGCGGAGGAGCGACCGCTACTGTCCGAGGACGACCGGTTGCAGTTGAAGAATATCATCGAAAATCGCTGCGGCTGGAACACGCTGGTAGTCAGCCGCTTGGGAGCCATAACGCGGGAGCATTGCTGGACAGTTGACAAGCTGGCAACGGAACTGAAAAAGAGAAATTTTAGTATTCGCAGAAGTGCTGACGGAGGATACGGCATTTCAGACGAGGAACTGCAAACGGAGCTAAATAAGCTGTATAATTTGAGTAAAGTCAAGAGCCGTTCTGAACGGAGCATCCTCGAAGCGTTTACCATGTTTTCCACGGTTCCATTGGATGCGGAAACTTGTATAGACTGGTTTTCCGAGGACGCACATCTGGACGATGAAGAGTGCCTTTTCGCACTTCGAAAGCTGGCATTGCATACCTGGTTGATGCGCCATGTCCGCAGATCTGACGGGTTTATTCATTTTTCCATGCATCAAATCGTAAAATCTGCAGTTTGTGCTCAGTCAAATATTCGGGAAGAAGACCATGCACATCTGATGAAACGCAGTTGGGGCATCGTGGAGATCGAGGCGAGAAACAGAGAAGACGCGAAGTGGGCGAGGGCTATTCTTGCAAAGTCCGGCGACACAGTGCATTTCCGTATCCAGTTCAAGAACACAGGGAAAATGGAAATGAAAAATGTACTACTTCGGGATATCCTGCCGCCCGGCCTTACCTATCTGGAGGGCAGCACCACAGTTTATACTGGAAACCATCTGGAAGGAATTGTGGTGAGTGATAATATTTTATCTAATTCAGGGATTAACATCGGACACTTTGGGCCGGGGGCCAATGCGTGGGTTTATTTCTCTGCTGATGTGGAACCTCTTTATACCCCGCATAACCGTATCCTGCGCAATATAATCCAGATGAACGGCGGTTTTGTGACCAAGACGGCCTATGCCGATGTTGCCGTTGAAGCTGGCACTTAAAAAACCTCAAAAGAACAGGAGGTCAGACACCCATGGCCGAAAAAGAATACATTATTACACTGGTTCGCTCCGCCCAGGGAGGGGACAGCGCAAGTTTTGCCGAACTGTATAACCTGTACTACCAAAAGGTCTTTGCCTTCATCCGCACGATTGTAAGAAACAGCGCGGATGCGGAGGACATTTTGCAGCTCACCTTCCTGAACGCTTGGCGAAACCTTGACCAGCTCTCCGATCCCGCCGCGTTCAACACATGGATCCAGGTTATTGCCCGGAATCTGTCTACCAGCCACTTGCGCAAGAAAAACTTTGTGCTGCTGCTGGATGCGGAAAAGGATGACACCCCGGTAGACATTGAGGATACGGAGCTGCTCCTTCCGGAGGTCTATGCCGAGCAGGAGGATTTGAGCCGCCGTCTGGGAAAGATCATTGACTCCCTCAGCGATGTGCAACGCCAGACAGTTATGCTGTTTTATTTCGACCAGCTCAGCGTGGAGGAGATCGCGCAGGTCATGGAGTGCAGCACCGGAACCGTCAAATCCCGCCTGTTTCTGGCCCGGAAGACCATCCGCACGGAGATTGAGGAACAGGAGCGCAAGAGCGGTCAGAAGTTTTACGGCATTGCAGGGATTCCCATGCTGGGACTCTCCGAGATCTTTACCCGTCAGGCCGAGGCCTTCTCGCTGCCATCCTCTACCGCTGGCAGCATCCTGGAGCGCATCAGCTCCACCATCGCACAGGAGGCGACAAGCGCGGCACAAAGCGCCGCAGCCACCGGGGGCGACAGCGTATCGCCTGCAGCCGGAACTGCAGCGGAGACGGCGGCAAGCGCGGCAACAGGGGCTACAACGAAGGCTGGGCTCTCTCTGGGCGTAAAGATTCTGGCCGGAGTCCTGGCGGCGAGCGTGATCGGCGGCGGGGCTTGGCTGGTCTCCCACCAGTCTTCTGATGCGCCTCCGGTAAGCAGCGATGCTCCCTATATGGAGGAAAGTACCAACCCCAGTGAAGACGCATCGGACGATGAGGCTGGAGAACCCGTAGTGTCTGAACCAGGTGCGCTGCAGTGGGACGCACTCTCGCCGGAGCAACAGGAGCTGCTTTTGGCGCTGGCGGCAGCCACAGACGCTTTTGACTACGAGGAAGCTATGGCCCTGATGTCCAGCGATACATACCTTGGCCTCTATACGGAGAAATATTTGAAGGTATTCCCGGAGAACAACAACAGCATGTGGGGCGGCATTTATGACAAGGATCAGCTGTTATATTCCCTGTCCTCCTCGGCTGGATCAGGAAGTGAATCTTGCTTTTGCACCTTTGGAGATGGCACATACCAAAGTGCCAGGTACAACCAGGCCAGCATTTCAATCAGTCATTTCGCCGGCGAGCAAGGCAGTGAAAACGGCCCCTTCCGCCATGTGTCTTATAACCCCAACGAGGGTTCAGTGCTTATCAATGAGGGTACCGCAGCCAACGGCATCCGGGTGGGAACGGAAGTGACGACCAGAATGTCTGGCGGCGAAGAAAGGCGGCTGATCTATGAGTATGACCAGCAGGGGAACCTGACCAACTATGTGGTCAACGATTCCGGCGTCACAGTCATGTTCTATGAAGGTACGAACATCAATCGCTCTATCAATGTAAATAACTATCCGATGCAGGCCACCGTAATCCAGTAACTATACAGCGCCATATTTATGCGCAAAAAAGAGAGGCAGACGACCGCATGGACATCTGCCTCTCTGATCCTATTTAGTTTTTGAAAGGCGCTCGAATTTGTCCAAAAATCTATCTTGCTTTTGTTTTTTTGTTGCTATAATATAAATGTATATGCGCTCATTTGTGCGTTTTGTATAGGTGTGGCGCTGGTAATAGAGAGAAAGGGCAAGATGAAAAGAAAGCAACCATTCTGGGTAAGATTGTTCTCCCCAGTCAGGCTAAAAACACAGAGAATTTATGTAGCGGGAAGCCACCCACGGGTCAGGCTTGCCGCTTTTAATGTTTTTGTAGGCATTGGCTCCTTCTTAGTTGCTTTCTTGCTCGGCTCTGTCTTGATGATCCCCGGTGAATCCAGCGCGGAGGATGTTTCTACGCTGGCTAATGATGCTAGCTTATCCGCTGCCCTCACACCAGAAGCCATGAACCTAGCTGTTACGCCAACACCGGGTGGCACTCTTGCCAGTGATGAGCTGGCTATCCAAGTAAGTACAGATAACACTACAGGCTATACTCTTACCCTCGCTCTTGCCGGAGCTGAAACCTCTCTTAATGATCCTGCAAGTGGAGGTAAAATCCAGTCCTCTATTGCCGACATAAATAGCCCAGCGACCCTCTCAGTAAATACCTGGGGTTGGTATCCAGATTCCTTAGCAAACAATACAGGAAATCTCTTTTCTGCTCTGCCGAGCAACTCGGATCCTTATGAACTTAAGAAAACCAGTTCCCCAACTTCTGGTTCTGGCGAAACCACCACCATTAGTTTTGGCGTAAATGTAGACACTACTCTACCAGCAGGTTCATATACCAATGCTATTGTAATCTCTGCCGTGACTAACTATGTCCCTCAGCCCATCCTAGATGTCTACCCCACTACTGGCTGGGCAGGGGACACTATCACCATATACAGCAATGGTGGCTTTGTTAATGTCCAAAGCGTTACTATTGGCGGTACAGACTGCACTAGCATAGATGTAAAGAGCGCAGACGAACTCACCTGCACTTTGCCTAGCAAAGCAGAAACAGATACTACTTCAGGCACAGATAATGGTTACAGTATCTCCGTAACTGCTAGCAATACTTCACTAGATACCCATAACTTCACTATTAGATACTTTAACCCAAACAGAACTGAAACTGCCTCTGTTTCCAATACCCAAATAACCAATACTAATATGAGCAGTTTCACTGGTGTAGATTGTGGTAGCCTATCCGTTGGCGACATTGTCTCTCTAACCGACGAAAGAAATGGTCAGACTTACAGAATAAAGAAAATGCAAGATAACAAATGTTGGATGGTAGATAACCTCAAATATGCTGGTGAAGCTAATACAGATCTTGCTAACGTAGACGGTACCTATGGTCTTGTCTACAACAATGAGCCTAACAGATGGAACACCGTAGACGGCACAAGCACTGAGAGCGCCGAAAACTTCGACAAAGCCTTCTACAATAACCCAATGTCTGCCTCCTACTGCTACGGCGATTCAATCCAAAGCTCCTACACCAAATGTGGCTACCTCTACAACTGGTATGCCGCTACAGCCGGAACTGGCACCTATGACACTTACTTCTATGGCACCAATGTCTCAGGTTCTATCTGCCCCACTGGTTGGAGATTGCCAAGTGCTATGAGTGATGGCTCTACCGCTACGGGTAATGGCACTAGCTACACCGCTGCAGACTTTGCTGTCCTTAACGCTTCTATGAACGCAGGCTCTCTAACTTCTGGATCTACATCTAACTACCTAGCAGGTTGGCTATTTGCAGGTACTTGGTCCGGCGTCTTCTCCGGCCACTGGTCCACTAGCTTCGTCAATCAAGGTTCCTACGGCTACTACTGGTCTTCTACTGTCTACAATTCCACCAGCGCGAGGAGCCTGTACTTCAACAGCTCCAACGTCACCCCAGGTGACCCCAACGAGCGAGACAGGTACCGCGGTCTCGCTGTCCGCTGTGTGATGGATAGCACAGGCGTGCAGATCACCTACGATGCCAACGGTGGCTATTTCGATAACGACCCTTCCAAAACTACAGAATTAATTACCTACCAAATTGCAGAAGGCAGTACAGAAACCAAGATTGCCAAAACCTCTAACATTTCTGATGATGGTACACAAAGTGGCGGCTATGGAGATAATGTTTCGGATACCCAAACCGTTACCATCCCCGGAGCTTCATCACTTAGAGTAACCGTTACTTACCAGACAGAATCCACTAGCTTTGACTGGTTAGCTATTTATGATGGCTCAGTTACTCCATCACAATCTAACTACGCAGATTCTATTACCGGAAAATTAGGTGGTACAACTAAAGTAGAAAACCAAGTCTTTATTATCCCTGGAGATACAGCTCAGTTTTACTTTAGAAGTGATAGCTCTAGTTCTAACTACTACGGTTATTACGCTATTGTTCAAGAAGAACTTGCAATTACCCCAAGTGGCGAAGTATCTACTCCTACTCGTCCAGGCTATGTATTCATGGGCTGGTATACAGACTCAGCCGGTACAGCAGGTAATGAGTTTACGGTTAATCCTTCTATGGAGTCTGGCACGGTTTATGCGAAATGGGGGCAAAATTACCTTGATGATGTTACTTATATGCAAGACTTAACTGCCACTCAATGTTCCGACAGTTATGACGGCGCTACAGCTACCCTAAAAGACAGAAGAGATAACAATAGTTATACTATAGCCAAAATTAACGGTAGCTGCTGGATGACACAAAACTTAAGGCTTGCTGGTGGAACTACCCTTACTAGCACCTACTCTAACGTATCTTCTAGCTATACTATTCCTACTACTGACTTAACTAGTGGCAACTCCTATACCGACGGTAGAATCCATAACTCTGGCAATACTACCACAGGTTACTGGTATAACTACTGTGCGGCTTCGGCAGGAACTGTATGTTCACGAACCCAACAAGACGCATCCTACGATATCTGCCCTAAAGGCTGGAGATTGCCAACTAAGACTGAATTTGATGGCATTAGTGGTACTAGCTACATATCCGCTTTTTCGCCTGTTACTGGCGGGTTCTACGTCGATGGCTCGCTCTTCACTACTAGCAACGGCTACTGGTGGTCCTCTACTGCGAGCAGTAGCAACGATCAGTACCGCCTGAGCTACAATGGTAGTAGCTTGGGTACCCACTACGACTACAAGCACTACGGGTACTACGTACGGTGTATACGGGATACTTCAATTGATGATGGAGACGTGCCTCTCTAATAGATTTTCGCATAGAGAAGTGCGTATCGCATATCTATCGGGGAACGATACATTAATACGATAACTAGTCAAAAGCAGGAACATCACCACTGGGTTCATCTGTGGAAATGTTCCTGCTTTGTCGTTTTCTAAGCCTCTTATGAAATTATCAGTCATCCTCCAATAACTTGGATGGCGAAATCCTCAACACCTGGGCGATCTTAAACAGGGTTTCGAGGGAGACGCCCCGGATCGTCCCTGTCCCCTCAACCTGCCCGATAAAATTGACACTCTTACCGATGCGCTCGGCGAGGACTTCCTGCGTCAGACCGGCCTTTTTCCTGTAATACGCGATTTTGAGACCCAAAGTGATATAACGCTCTGGAAACTCCGTTTGCACAATACCACCTCCCGGGTATTATGCTATCAACAAAGCAGATAAATTATAATTGAAACAGATTAGATATTCATTTACTTTAAGTCAATAAACATCTATAATAAGAAAAGGGTTATTTACTTTACTGCGGAGTTTATCCTGTCGGGCGGAGAGCAAAATGTTGAGACTATACACTGTGAGCTTCTTTGGGCATCGCATCATTGAGGATTTTAATCGAGCAGAGGCAAAAGCGGAAGCACTTATCCGCGAGCTAATTTTACAAAAAGAATATGGCACATTGTCAAGTCAAGTGCAACACTTTCTGAAAATGGACTTCAAAGGGTGAGAGCCAGCCCAGGCATTTACGGGGACGAAGATTGAGAGCATCTTCAAAAAGCTGTATTTGTTCATGGGAGAGGGCAGCAATATCAGAACCTTTTGGGATAAATTCACGAAGCAGGCCGTTGGTATTTTCGTTTGTTCCGCGCTGCCATGGAGCATACGGCGGAGGGAAATAGAACGTCACGCCCGGGATTGCGTCCATGACATCCCGGTAGGCGGCAAATTCATGCCCCCGGTCCGGTGTAACGCTTTTCACCAGGGATTTCGGCATCCTGCGGAGCATGTCCTTCATGGCGTCAGCGGTCAGGCCGGAGTTGCTGGAGGCCACCTTTTTCAGCAGACAGATGCGGGATTTTCGGTCTACAAGAGTGACAATAAAGGCCCCGCCCTTTTTACCAGCAACCGTGTCTCCCTCATAATGTCCGCACTCTGCCCGCGTCTGACACGCCTCCGGTCGGTCTTCTACTGTGGATAAAATGGTGTATTTCCCCTGCTTGTTCTCTTCTCCAGCCTTTTTGCGCCGTTTCCCTTTCCGGCGGAGCTTGCTGACGAAACGATCCCCTTTCCGCCGATAGCCAGACCGTGCCTGTGAGGCATCCAAAACCCCGGCCCAAATCCCACGGTAGATGCTGATCCAGCTGATTTGCAGCGGGTTTCCCTCCAGCTTCAAGCGGTTAGAGATTTGCTCCGGAGACCAGTGCAGATCTTCCACATAGCGGCGTATTTGCTCTCTGTATACCGGATTAGATAAGATTCGCTTCCTTCCGCAGTTCTTCCGCCGCTTCTCATACCGATGCTGTGCTCTCGATGGCAAATAAGAATGCTTCTTGTCGCGCACCCGTTTGTATTCCCGTGTCACGGTAGACGCCGACCGGTGCAGCGCCCGGGCAATTTCCCGGAAACTTTTCCCCTGCCCGTGCATCAGGTATAGCTTTTCCCGCTCTTCTATGCTAAGATGTTTGTAGTGACTCATAGGGTTGCCCCCCTTCATTTGGTTGTCCGCAAACACCATTGTAAGGGCTTATCCCCTATGAGTCCACTTCTTTCTTACACTGTTGCACTTGTATTGTATATGCGCCTATGTAGAATTCTTGGTCGGGCGCGGCGGGGATTTTGACCAGATCGTATCCTCCGCTGTAAAGCGGTTCCAGCGCCGCATAAGAGCAGATAACAGCTCTCTGGTATGGATATTGCCATATCCCACAGCGGAGCTGCGAAACTATGAGGAAAGTTTCTCTGCCTATTATGACGAAATCGAGATCTGCGATGCCGCGCAGAACAGCCACCCTAAGAGAGCCTATCAAATCCGCAACCGGCAGATGGTGGATCGAAGTGATCTGGTGGTTTTCTATGTGGAGCACAATTCAGGCGGAGCTTATCAGACAATGCAGTATGCACAAGGAAAAGGAAAACGAATCATTAATCTCGCAGAGCAGCCCTCCGAAGAATAAAAAGAGTACCATTGCCCTCGTGCGAGACAACGATACTCTTTCTCTGTCAGGTGGATATTAGAACAGGGACGCTTCCAGATACGCCTGATCCAGATCGTCCTGGGCGACGCCGAGGTAGCGCCGTGTCACATTGTAGTTGCTGTGGTTATAGATTTCCATAATGACTACGGGAGAGACCTCGCCGCTTGTCCACGCATGATACCCCCAGGTCTTTCGCAGACTGTGGCAGGCAATGCGCCCGGAAATCCCAACGGCCTCCGCCGCCCCATGGATGATCCGCCACGCCTGCATCCGGCTGATCGGCTTACCGTCCCGGTTGTTGCAAAAGATATAGCGCCCGCGCCGGTATGGATAGTACAGGCGCAGCGCATCAATGGCCTGTTGGTTCAACGCGATGATCTTGCCTTTTCCCGTCTTATGCTCCGTCACATTGACATGAGAATGAAACTTCTCCCGCACCGGATCGTAGACTTCCGGCCATGTCAGGCGCAGCAAATCACTGATGCGCAGCGCCGTATAGGTGCCAACAACCAGCATCGCATGGTTTCGGTATTGCTTGCGGCCCAGAAAATACTCCGCAAGCTGCCGTAATTGTTCCTTATTCCGAATTGGTTCTGTTGCTGCCATAATTTAAACAGCCCCCTTATCCGTAGATGTTGAAACACAACCGGAAAGAGAACGAAGGTTACATTCTCCGTCGGGGGTACCTGCTTAAGCTATATTTTACCATGAAGGATCGACTATCTTCAAGTCGATTCCGCATGATTCTGGATATTCTTTCAATCACCCGCTCGGATTTTAATTGGAAAAGCAGGTAAACTGGATAGAGAAACCAGCTGGAATACAACAGAGGATGGAAAATGTAACATTCCAAGCAGCAGGATTTATGGGGGCTAAAATTTCTTCTTAAAAAATCTGAAAATCATTAAACCGGTTTTTGAAAGTGGGCGTCTATGAGGTGAAACACACCGGAAAGCAGAACGGAGGGTACATAACTGATGAAAAGATTACTGTCACTATTTATGCTTGCAGCCTTGATGCTGTCCCTGACTGCCTGCGGCAGCGAGAATAGCCCTGATTATTCTGACTCAGAGACAAACGGGACAAGCGATGTGCTGCCTATTGAGACTGCTCCCGATACAAAAACACAGGAAAACAGCGTTTCGGAGGTGGAAAGCTGCAATCATTTGGACGATTTTCAGCAGTATGGCTTTACCTTTGTGGATCTTAGAGATGATATGGAGATTCAAATGTGGGAACGCTTAGTTGGGAAACTCGTTTCTGACGCTACAACAATCTATCTCAGCTATTATGATTTTCACTATGATGTTCCTCTTTCCGAGGGAAATATAAAGGACTATCTTTCAATCACTACGAAACCGTTAGATTTTTCTGACCGAGTAAAGCACTATAACGATGTGGGATACGATGTATCCTATACAGATGGGCTGATGGAGATGCTGACATTTGTAGCAAAAAGATTCTATGAGAACCCGACGGCACCTTTCGCAGATCTTGTACCTGATGAAATTGCAAAAGCTGCGGAAGAAAACCATATTTTCATTGGGATTTCCTACTCAAATGTTTGGAATTTGTGGTTTCTTTCTCTGGATCACGGCTATGTGGCCGACACTTACTCTGACGGATCCCAAGATATCCAGGTAGGGATGATACATTTCTATACAGATACCGCCGATGAGACAGAGCTCTCTTATTGCGATATTACTGGCGTGAACAACACCACTAGTCAAGAACTGTTTTGGACCATTAAGGATGGTGGCAGTGGCTGTTCCTTTGACCCGGATACACTTCAATGGCATTTTACTCCGGAGGTCACATCTCTGCTTCTGGATATCATACCGATGCTAAACTCGGCTCCCGTGAAGTGATGTACCGCCCAAAAATAAGAGGAGAACGAAATGAAAAAAATAGCCGCTCTATTTCTTTTCTGCGTTTTGGCACTCAGTTTATCAGCCTGTAACTCATCTTCCAATAACGGCGTGCCGCCCTCCGAAACAGGAAGCGCGGGCAGCACGGCCAATTTTGACGAAGTGGGCCTCGAATCAGAAGATGAGGCGGAAGACCTTGTGGGCGATTGGACCCTGGAGCTCCGTTTCCCGGACGACGCCCACGATCCGCTCATTCTCCGCTGCCATGTGGAAACGGAGGACAGCATGGTGCTGTATCTGGACGATGGGACAGAGCTCACCCTCTCCTATGGAGCAGAGACCACGTCTCCGCTGGCCGGAGAGGGAGAGTGCCTGTGGATTGCCAATGAGGACGGAAGCCTGTACTATACAGGCGCATACTCCTATGATCGCGCCAGCCGGTATTTTGGATTCTTTACGGAGGAATATACGGACGATGGCCATATCCTCCTGCCGGGTTCCACATTCTGGGACGTGTTCCCCAGAAAGGGAGGGAAGGAAGTACGCCTCCTGAGTGCTGAAAGTTTTTCTGAAGGAGCGGCCTGGATCACGGTGGTACAGGGTGACGATGATTATCCGTACTTTTACACAGATGACTCTTGGCTATATCTGATCGACCACAGCGGCCAAGTACTCCATTCCATTCACGACCATACCAACACTCTCACAACAAATTTCAAGCATGGCGCTTGCTTAGTCCATACAGAAGAGGACGAGTATCTTTTGAGCAACACAGGTGAGGTGATCTGGAGCGTTTCTGAGGATGGCTGGGCAAAGGCAGAACGACTCTTTGGAGCAGGGAGCGTGGAGGCAATCTCCATAGACAACGATCACCACGAGAATAACTTTCGCGGCATTGTGGCTTCGGCAGGCTATTCCCACCAAAGCCTTCCTTTCAACGGGTACTGTCTGGTAAATTTCGAAGTGAATACCTTTGAGAAAACCGGGGACTTTATGGGGATCCTGGACAGCAGCGGTCAGTGGGTGCTGGAGCCGATGGATTCCAATATCAAACTGTACTGTGATAAATGCTATGCGGAGTATTACCTGGATGGGATATGCTACGTTATCAATCTTGAAACGCGAGAGGTCGCCCAGTCCCCGGATCACTATGAACTCTGGGACGTAATGGACGCGTGGCAAGATGCCTATGACCGAGAGTTCCAAAACGGCCTGCTCTACGACAAGGAAAAGGACGGTTTCATCGATGCTGACGGGAATGTCGTGATTGACCTCTCCGGCTATTCGATCACATATTCGTTCGCAGTGGACCCGTCATACGTTCCCACATTCTGCAACGGGTACTGCGTTTTGCCTGTGAACAACGCCGACGGCGCCCAATACGTCACTGTCCTGGACACCCAAGGCAATCAGGTGGTTCCACCCATCAAGAACCCCGACGGCTGCGGCGGTTATGCCTCTGACGGCTATTTCTTGAGCACACGGGGTTTATTGCCCCAGTTTTACCAGTCGCATTTCCCTGCGAGCGAAGCATATATCAGGCTAGCCGACGGACAGCCTCTGGACATCCCCTATCTGCCAGAATACGCTTTTTCGGAAGGAGTCGCCGTAGTTCGGGATGACCATAATCGCCATTATTATATTGATGTAAATGGCAATGACGTGTTTCCACAACCACAATCCTAATCTCTTAGATGGGAGGTACAACTGGTGGCAAAGACACTTATTTTACTATTTGCTGCTCTTGCTTTGACCTTTTCCCTTAGCGCCTGCGGCGGAAACTCAGATGCGGTTCCAGATCATTCTGGGGAGGAGGTTGTGCAGTCCAATACCGGTACAAATCAGGTGGAAGAGCTTCCACCCGACGAAAGCGCAAGCCCGCCCGGCGATGAAGAATATGTTGTCGATACACCCTCAATCCCTGCTGGCCCGGCGACCATCGAAGATTTCACGACACAGTTGGATCTCACACCCTACTACACCGAAGAAGGCTTTGATCTGGATGCCGTGGCCGAATACTTTGGCTTCACAAAAGGCCCCGAAAAGCCAGACGACGGCCACATAACCTATCTGCGGCAAGTCGATGGCATTACCTGTTCGGCCCAGTATCACAGCACAGGCCCCTATCCCATCGGAGCCTCCTGCGCAGAGGATTACAGTGAAAAAGGAGCCGCACTGTGGAGAGTGGAACCAGATGCCCTTACTGATATCCAAGATCCCACGGAGACGATTCGCATTAAAAACTATGACTTTTCTATTCCCAAAGGCCTTGAAATTGTACTTTCATACATCTTGGAAAACTCTGCACATGTTGATCCGGCACCCTTTCCGTCAAACTTTGATCTCATAACCGTTTATCCCAACCAAACAAACCAGTAGAATAAATTACCCAGCTCTGTGCTGCAAAATACAAAAGAGGAGATGAAGAAATGAAGCGAGTTTTATCATTCTTATTATCCCTGGTGTTTATGGTGGGCATATCCACCACTGCCTTTGCCGCAGGAAACACCTATAACGACGTCTCTACTTCTCATTGGGCCTACCAGTATATCGAGAGTGTCACCGAAAAGGGGCTTTTTGGCGGTGTCGGCGGAGGTAAGTTCTCTCCGGAAACGCCCTTCACCCGCGCGCAAGTGACCCAGACGCTTTACAATGCTTACAGCCAAACCCTCACCGGTACCCTTGACAGCAATACGGGTGTCAGCGGATTGACTGGCAGAGAATGGTACAAGACGCCCTTGCGCTGGGCCTTGTCTTACAACCTGCTGGATGGCGCTTATAACGACATGGGCTCTATTTACGGAGCGGATCCGGAGGCCACCTGCGATCGCAAGGGCGCAGCTTTGGCAATGTACCGCCTGGCAGGCGCTCTGGGTGTGGAGCTGCCCGCCACCAATGCTGCGATTGATTTCCCCGACATTGCCGCTCTCGATGCCGAGTACCAGACTGCCATTACAGCCCTGCAGCGTGCGGGAGTACTGGCCGGATTGCCGGGCGGCATCTACGGTCCAAATGAGCCTCTGAACCGCGCCCAGGCCGCCACCATCCTCGACCGCTTTACCGATATCCCCGGCCTGGAGTCCACTGTCAAGACTACGCCCGACCAAGATACCGCAAACCTCTTTGCCAACGCCCCAACCTTCTCTGGTCCTAAAGTCTGGTGGAATAAGGACGTCTATCAGGAATTCGTGGACTATGCCAATACCAAGGAAAATCTTGTCACCCATGTAGAGATTTACAGTGATAAGGTCGTGATCTATCTTGCCACCGACTGGCCCTATACCTATTGCAATAAATATACATTCACCAACGACAGCTGCACAGTCACGACGTATCATTGGAAACCGCTAACAGATGAGTACTACATAACATTTGAAGATGTCAAGGCCGACGGCTACGAATCGCTGATGGTGGAGGTAGACAGATCTCAAAATTTTTACGAATACTTCAGCGTCAGATCTCCTTGGACTGAGGCAGTCCCTTCGACCGCGCGTCCTTGGGACTGACGAATGTATCCCTCCCTAAAAATGGCGGAAGATGTTTCTTCCGCCATTTTTATAATCATGTTATTATAAAAGCAATCTAATAAAACAGGAATTACAGTATGTCCCAGCCAGATCAGATAGATTTAACCGCAGAAGAAAAATCATATTTGCAGGCATTGATTGACGCAAAGAAGGTTCCTCCGCGTGTCTCTGACCGAGCAAAGATCCTGTTGTTACGTTCAGATGGGGTATCACCCAGCGAAATTCACCGGAGGCTACATATTCAATCAAAGAGCGTCCAATTGTGTCTGGATAAGTTCAGATCGGATGGTCTGATGCGGGCTTTACAGGATGACCAGCGTAGCGGCCATCCAAAAGAGATCTCGGAAGAAGCCATGCAGTGGATCGTCCAAACAGCTAAAAAATCTCCACGAACTCTGGGGTATGAGCAAGATCTCTGGTCAATCGCTTTACTTCACCAATATGTGCAGCAGCACGCAAAAGAGGCGGGTTTTCCAAGGCTGGAGCGCATCACTTCTCCGACCGTGTCCAGGATCGTAAACCAAGCGGATCGGCAGAACTTAAAAGTGAGAAAAACCAGAAAACTAAATGGCTTTAATTTAATCAACTGCACCGAAGTTCTGATTTATTGCCGCACATACCCCAGATATAAAAATGGGTCGGACGGTGTGCGGATAATAGGCTGCGATGTGGTAACGGCGGAGATCTTCGTATCTGAGCCGAAATCCGCCCTTCAGGTCTCGTGCATCCAGCTTCTTGAGCTACTCGACGGCAGATATCCGGAAACTTATACGATCCGCATTATTGACGATGATTGCCGAGTTTTTAAGTCGCCGGAGATCCAGCTTTATATCTGGGGCAAGCGAAAGGGGCGCTTTGAAGTATATACCCTTCCTACGGAAGAAAAATATGCGGAAAAACTCCTATCAGTTAGCTCATAGACTTCTTTGTGCCATGTATTTTTATTTCATCAAAAGTTTTTGAACGCAAACATATATTTGAAATATCAGACGAGCGGTGATATAATAAGCACATTGATGTACAGGATTATGGAGATAGTGAGGTCTAAGTTATGACTGTAAGCTACAAAAAACTCTGGAAGCTGCTCATCGACCGAGATTTAAAGAAGAAAGATCTCGAAGCGATGGCGCAGGTGAGTCATTACACGATGAACAAGCTCACCCATGGCGACAATGTTACAACCGATGTGCTCGGGCGGATCTGCAAGGCTTTGGATTGTTCTTTGGACGACATTATGGAGTTTGTGGATGAGTAAAGCCTATATGCGCTTATGCTATACTTAAAACGGAGTCTGAAAGGAGTCGCCTACTATGAACAAACAACAGCTTGCGGCAAAGATCTGGGAATCTGCCAATAAGCTCCGCTCAAAAATTGAGGCCAATGAGTACAAGGACTATATTCTTGGCTTTATTTTCTATAAATTCCTCTCGGATAAGGAAGAACAGTTTCTGCGCAAAGACGGCTGGGAGAGCGATGACCTGCAAGAACTCACCGAGGACGATGCGGACACTGTGGCTTACTGCCGCCGCCAGCTTGGCTATTTTATCGCCTATGAACATCTCTTCTCCACCTGGCTGGCCAAAGGCAAGGACTTTGACGTCTCCAATGTCACCGACGCGCTCTCTGCGTTCAATCGCCTGATCGATCCAAAACACAAAAAGGTTTTCGAGAAGATTTTTGATACCCTTGATACCGGCCTGAGCAAGCTGGGCGACACCTCCGGCGCACGAACCAAGGCGATCAGTAACCTACTGCAGCTGATCAAGGACATTCCCATGGACGGCAAAGAGGATTATGACGTCCTGGGCTTCATTTATGAGTACCTGATCAGCAACTTCGCGGCAAATGCCGGTAAAAAGGCTGGGGAGTTCTATACCCCGCATGAGGTCTCCCTGCTGATGTCGGAGATCGTGGCCGATCACCTGAAAGACCGCGACAAGATCGAAATCTATGACCCCACCAGTGGCTCCGGTTCCTTGCTGATCAACATTGGCCAGAGTGCGGCCAGGCGCATGGGCGGAAAGGACAACATTAAGTACTACGCCCAAGAACTCAAGGAAAATACATACAACCTCACCCGCATGAATCTGGTGATGCGCGGGATTCTCCCGGACAACATCGTTACCCGTAACGGCGACACGCTGGAGGAAGACTGGCCCTTCTTTGACGAAGAACATGTTTACAGCCCGCTTTATGTGGACGCAGTCGTCTCCAATCCGCCCTATTCTCAGCATTGGGAACCCACCGAGGACAAAAAGCACGACCCGCGCTACGCCAATTACGGCATGGCCCCCAAAAGCAAGGCCGATTATGCCTTTTTGCTCCATGATCTCTATCACCTCAAGCCCGACGGCATCATGACCATCGTTCTACCCCATGGCGTATTGTTTCGGGGCGGCGAGGAGGGTGAGATCCGCCGCAACCTGATCGAGAAAAACAATATTGATGCAATCATTGGACTCCCGGCCAATATCTTCTTTGGCACTGGTATTCCCACCATCATTATGGTGCTGCGCCAGAAGCGGCCCAATACCGATGTACTGATCGTCGATGCCTCCAAGCACTTTGAGAAAGTTGGCAAAAACAACAAGCTCCGCGCTTCTGACATCAAGCGAATCGTGGACACGGTAGTGCAGCGCAAAACCGTGGACAAGTTCTCCCGGGTGGTAGAGCGCGACGAGATCCGCCGCAATGATTACAACCTGAATATACCGCGCTATGTGGATTCCTCCGAGCAGGCTGAGTCGTGGGATATTCTGGCTGTGATGTCCGGCGGCATCCCCAATGGAGAGATCGACCAGCTGCGAGATTACTGGGACGCTTTCCACGATCTGCGCGGCAAGCTGTTCCGTTCCGACTCCGCGTCCTATTCCGCTCTGGCCGTGGAGGATGTCTCGGAGGCAGTCAAAACGAGCGCCGACGCCAAAGCCTATATGGACAACTTTGCCGACCATTTTTCCGATTTCTCCGGCTATCTCCGGGAGCGCCTCATTGATAAGCTCCACAGCATGGAGCAGCCGGTCAGTGAGGACGAGATCAGCAGCAACATTTATGCCCGGCTGGCTACTGTGCCGCTGGTAGACTACTATGAGGCGTATGAGATACTGGATCACGCATGGACGACCATCTCCTCCGATCTGGAGACCATTCAGCGAGAGGGTTTTGCCGCCACGAAGTGCGTCGATCCCAATATGGTGCTGAAGAAGAAGGGCGGTACGGAAGAAGAGGTCCAGGAGGGCTGGGCCGGGCGTATTTTGCCCTTTTCCCTGGTACAGGAGCAGCTTATGGGTGCGGAGCTCGCCGCTTTGCAGGCCCATGAAGACCGTTTGGCGCAGATTGCCTCCGAATATGAGGAGGCGCTGGACAACCTCTCCGAAGAGGATAAAGAGGCAGACTTCGTCAACGAGGAAAAAAGCGGCTTCGTCTGGCCGGCAGTGAAGAAGGCAATCAAGGCCAGGGAAGTAGAGCCGGAGGTACTGGCTGTCCTCAAGACTGCGCTCGCCCTGAACGAGGAGGAAAAATCTCTCAAGAAGCAGGTCAAGGAGGAAAGCACCCAGCTCCATCTCAAAACGAAGGAAACTATCGAGGGGCTTTCCGATGAGCAGGTTTTGCTCCTGCTGGAGCAGAAGTGGATCGTCCCGCTGGTGGAACAGCTCTATGCGCTGCCGCAGGCTGCGGTGGACGACTTGGTGAAACAGGTATCCACCCTGGCGCAGAAGTATGCGGCTACGCTGACCGATCTGGACGCCGAAATCGCCCGGACGGAGCGGGAATTTTCTGCCATGCTGGAGCAGCTCACGGGCAACGCTTCCGACATGGCCGGTCTGGCAGAGCTGAGGAAGCTGCTGGGAGGTGATTGAAGTGGGCGAGGGTAAAAAAGTTCCAGAGATTCGCTTTGCTGGGTTTACGAATGCTTGGGAACAGCGTAAGCTGGGGGATATAATGAATATCACTTCCGTAAAACGCATTCATCAGTCAGATTGGACAGACAGCGGGATTAGGTTCTTAAGAGCAAGAGATATTGTATCAGCATCAAAAAACGAAGAGCCTGACGATTACCTGTATATTTCAAAAGAAAAGTATGATGAATACAGTTTAGTATCAGGGAAGGTCGCTATTGGGGATTTACTTGTAACAGGTGTAGGAACAATCGGAGTGCCTTATTTAATAAGGAATTCAGAGCCTTTGTATTTCAAAGACGGCAATATTATATGGTTTCAAAACGGCACTAAAATTGATGGATATTTCTTTCTTTACTCTTTCTTTGGAAAGGCAATTCAAGACTTTATTAACGAGTCAGCGGGCATTGGAACGGTAGGAACATACACTATTGAAAGCGGTAAAAAGACACCTATTTCCCTGCCTGAAATGAAAGAGCAACAGCAAATTGGTGCTTATTTCCGCAATCTCGACAACCTCATCACCCTTCATCAGCGTAAGCATGAAAAGCTGGTCATCATCAAAAAAGCAATGCTGGAAAAGATGTTCCCCCAAAACGGCAGCAATGTCCCCGAGATTCGTTTCGCTGGCTTCACTGGTCCTTGGGAACAGCGTAAGTTTGAAGATATTGCTGTTCGTTCTTCTACAATAAGCTCTGAGAGAGGTCTGCCTAGAATTGAATATGAAGATATTGTTTCTGGGACAGGATGTCTTAATAAAGATGTGTTTGCTAAAAAATGCGATAAGGCCGGGATTGTTTTTCGCAAAGGAGATGTACTTTACGGGAAACTTCGTCCATATCTGCAAAATTGGCTTTTACCTTCGTTTAATGGGCTTGCAGTGGGGGATTTTTGGGTTTTACAGCCACAAAATGCTGATGGCAGTTTCCTATATAGGCTAATTCAGAGTCGCCAATTTGATGAGGTAGCGAATCAATCCACAGGGACAAAAATGCCGAGAGCAGATTGGAAACTTGTTTCTAAAACAGAGTTCTTTATACCGAATACCATTGACGAGCAAGCCGCCATAGGTACTTTTTTCGAGCAGATTGACTCCCTTATCACCCTTCATCAGCGTAAGTATGAGACCCTCAAGCGTGTAAAGGCAGCTCTGCTGCAGAAGATGTTCGTCTAAGGAGGCAGCGATGGTATTTAACAGAGAATCAGATTTTGAAAATGCATTGATCACCCTCCTGTTCGACAAGGGCTGGGAGGCGGAGGTGCTGCGCTATCCGACGGAGCAGGACTTGCTCCAAAACTGGGCCAACATCCTCTTTGAGAACAACCGGGGCATCGACCGGTTGAACGACGCGCCTCTCACCACCGGCGAAATGGATCAGATCATGGAACAGATCAAAACCCTGCGCACTCCCCTCAAGCTCAATGGCTTCATCAACGGCAAGACCGTCACCATCAAGCGGGATAATCCGGCGGATCCCCTCCACTTTGGCCGGGAGATCAGCCTGAAAATCTACGACCGGCAGGAGATCGCCGCCGGGCAGAGTCGGTATCAGATCGCGCAGCAGCCCGTCTTCCGAGCCAAGTCGCCCCTTGCCAGCGACCGCCGGGGAGATTTCATGCTGCTGATCAACGGCATGCCAGTCATCCATGTGGAACTCAAGAAAAGCGGCGTCCCGGTGAGTCAGGCATGTTATCAGATCGAGAAGTACGCCCATGAAGGTGTGTTCACCGGGCTGTTCTCTCTGGTGCAGGTTTTTGTGGCCATGGAGCCGAACGAAACCTTGTATTTCGCCAATCCCGGCCCGGACGGCAAGTTTAATTCGGACTATTATTTCCACTGGGCGGACTTCAACAACGAGCCAATCAATCACTGGCAGTCCATCGCCTCCAACCTGCTCTCCATCCCGATGGCACACCAGCTGATTGGCTTCTATACGGTGGCCGATGACACGGACAACACCCTGAAGGTCATGCGCAGCTATCAGTATTATGCCGCCAGCGCGATCTCCGACAAGGTCGCCCGCCGGAAATGGCAGGATCCCGGCCAGCGGGGCGGATATATCTGGCACACCACCGGTTCCGGCAAGACCCTCACCAGCTTCAAATCCGCGCAGCTCATTGCCAATTCCGGCGATGCGGATAAGGTTGTTTTTCTGGTTGACCGGATCGAGCTGGGTACGCAGTCGCTCCGGGAATACCGTGGCTTCGCCGATGACGCCGACTCCGTCCAGGCTACCGAGAACACCGGCGTCCTGATCGCCAAGCTCAAAAGCGACGATCCGGCAAATACGCTGATCGTGACCTCCATCCAGAAGATGAGCCGCATCGAGGAGGAGGGCGGCTATAAGGCCAAGGACATCGAGCTGATCAACCGCAAGCGCCTGGTCTTCATTGTGGATGAGGCGCACCGGGATGTGTTTGGCGACATGCTCCGTACGATTAAGGAAACTTTCCCCGGCGCAATGTTCTTCGGGTTTACCGGCACGCCGATTCACGATGAGAACCAGAAGAAGCTGAGCACCACGACCGATGTATTCGGCGACGAGCTCCATCGCTACAGCATTGCCGATGGCATTCGCGACAAGAATGTCCTGGGCTTTGATCCCACCATGGTCCTGACCTACAAAGATACGGATCTGCGCAAGGCCGTCGCTCTGGCGCAGGCCAAAGCCGCCACCGAGGCAGAGGTGTTTGGCAATCCGAAAAAGGAAGCAATTTACTATCGCTTTATGGACACCACCCAGGTTCCCATGGCCGGGTATCTGCAGGATGACGGGAAATGGTTCAAGGGAATTGAGGACTACATTCCGAAATCCCAGTATAAGCGCGAAAAACACCGGACTGCCGTCGTGCAGGATATCCGTGACCACTGGATGACCCTCAGCCGGGGCGGGCGTTTCCACGCGATCTTTGCCACCAGCAGCATTCCGGAAGCTATCCAATATTATGATCTCTTCTGTGAGCTCTGCCCGGAGCTTAAGGTCGCTGCGCTGTTTGACCAGAATATCGACAACACGGACGACGCAGCTCTCAAGGAAGATGCGGTCATAAAGATGCTGAAGGACTACAATGAACGCTATGACCAGAAGTTCCGCATGGCCACCTATGCGTCATACAAGAAAGATGTTTCCCTGCGGCTGGCGCACAAGAAGCCCTATGTGGGGATTGAACGGACACCGGAGCAGCAGATCGATCTTCTGATCGTAGTAGATCAGATGCTGACCGGCTTCGATTCCAAATGGGTCAATACACTCTATTTGGATAAAGTCCTGACCTATGAGCACCTGATCCAGGCATTCTCCCGCACCAACCGCCTGTTTGGCCCGGAAAAGCCCTTTGGGATTATCCGTTACTACCGCTATCCGCATTCGATGGCTCGCAACGTGGAAGCAGCCTTTAAGCTCTATTCCGGGGACAAGCCCCTGGGACTGTTCGCCAGTAAGCTGGAGAAAAATCTTACCAAGCTGAACGAGACTTTTGACGACATTGCTGCTCTATTTGCAACAGCGGGCGTGAAGAATTTTGAAGCTCTCCCCGGGGAACCGACTGAGAAAGCCCGCTTTGCCAAGCTGTTTAAGCAGTTCAACGATTATCTGGAGGCGGCTCAGGTACAAGGATTCACTTGGGGGCAGTTGGAGTACGAATTTAAGACAGAGGCGGGTAAGCATAGCGTCAAGATGCACTTCGATGAGACCGCGTACCTTGTGTTGGCCATGCGCTACAAAGAGCTGTTTCGTGACGGCGGAAGCGGTGGAATGGAAGACGTGCCGTATGAGATTGATCCCTATCTCACTGAAATCAATACCGGCGCGATCGACAAGGCGTACATGAACTCCCGTTTCAAGAAATTCCTCAAAGCACTGCAGGATGGCGTGGAAACTGCCGATGTCCTGAATGAGCTGCACAAATCCTTTGCGGTTTTGTCTCAAGAAGAACAAAAATATGCGCACATGTTTTTGCTTGATGTCCAGAGAGGCAATAAACCCGTGGAAGATAATAAAACGCTCTCGGATTATATCACTGAGTATCAGGCGGAAGCGCGTAACGACCGGATCCATCGCTTTGCGCTGGCCATAGGCGTGGACGAAAAGCAACTGCGGGATTTCATGAACCGCCACGTCACAACAGAGAATATCAACGAATTTGGCCTTTTTGATAAGCTAAAGAGCACCGTGGATCGCGACATTGCACGGGGCTACTTTGAGCGCACTGAGGGTAAGCCGATTAAGCCATTCCGCATCCCCGCCAAGATCGACACCATTCTCAGACAGTTTATTTTAAGCGGCGGATTCGATGTGGGGTAAAGCGGGAATCGGGAGGCGACCATAGTGCAGTCTGTCGGGAAAGACAGCAAAGAACTTTCCCAACAGACTGGGATTATTCGAACCTTTACGGGCTAAAAAGTCCGCCGCTCAGGCGAAAATAGCAACTCAAACAATGCATTGAGAGAAGTGGTGCGGTTTTAGTTATCCGCATTACTTATGAGGAGACTGATAAGATGTATATTTCCCAATTATCTATTCAAGGGTATAAAAATACTCGCGAAAAATCTGAAATCTCGCTGGGCAGAGGTCTAAATGTCCTGCTCGGAGAAAACGGCTGCGGGAAAACTGCCGTTATAAATGCTCTTCGTCTCCTCTTCCGCGAACCAGAATCAAATTATGCTTGTTCTCCGGACGATTTCTATTGCTCATTGGATAGGTCTTATACTGCAGATACAATCGAGATCGATGCGTTGTTGACCGGGTTAACCGAAGACGAGAAAATCACTTTTTTGTCTTGGTGCAACGCCGACTTTAACGCACATCTGCATCTTCGTATTACGGAGAACCCAACAAAGCCCGGTGCAATGAAACGGAAATACTGGGGTGGAGAATCGACGGCCAGCATTTTTGAAGAAGATACATTTGATAGGGTTGAATGCATTTACCTTCCGCCATTGCGCGATGCAGAAGCTAGGCTTTCTGCTGGCAGACGCTCCAGACTGGCGTGGCTTCTAAAAAAGAAATACGGAGACAACACAGGATCTCTCGTGGATAGCGTTGCTGAATTTAACAATAATATCGTGCAGAATAAGGATGATAAGTACACTGAAATTCAAGATGTAAAGGCATCCATTAACGGAAAAATTGTGGATGCATTAGGTAAGAAACTTGGCCAGAGCGTAAATCTGCAATTTTCTGAAACAACCTTTAATCGGATTATAGAAAATATCCGCATGGTTTTCTTTCCGCATACCGGGGAAACGGATATTGCGAAGTTTAGAGATTTGGCCACTAACAGCCTGGGGTATAACAACCTGCTCTACATTGCTACGGTATTTGCCGAGCTTGAGTTGATTAAGGACTCTGACATTTTTACGATCCTCCTTATCGAAGAACCCGAGGCCCACCTTCATCCGCAGTTGCAGGTAAAGTTTATCAAATATCTTGAAGCACTGGTTTCTACACTTCCCAATGCACAGGTCATCGTTTCTACACATTCGCCGGTACTGGCATCTTCCGTGAAGATAGACAAGTTGATTCATTTGGTGGGGAAAGAAAACCAGATTGTCTCCACAATGATAGGACAGAAGGAATTTGCTGATACGAATGCGGAAAATTATATTAACCGATGGCTGGATGTTACTAAGTCCACCATGCTTTTCTCACGAGGAATCATTTTGGTCGAGGGAATTGCGGAAGCTCTCGTGTTGCCAAAGCTCGCAGGGATCGTTCTGAAAAAATATAACCAGGGACAAGAGGAGCCTATGCGATTAGCCTCTACACTTGATGAGATGGGCGTTTCTGTAATCAATATCAATGGCATCAACTTTCAGTACTTCATGAAGTTGTTCGGCAATTTTCAGGGGTCTTCCGGCCCTGACATTCCAATATTCTGTTCCGGCTTGACAGATAGGGATCCCGGCAAAGATGCTTCTGACAATGTTATCTATCCTGAGAAAGATACGGATGTAGAAAGTAAGAACCCTATCGTTGAATCAAAAGCTGAAATTGATAATAATCAGTGGACAAGACTTTTTGTGTCGCCGTTGAAAACTTTTGAGTATGATCTCGCTACATACAACCCCAAGCTTTTAGCGACTGTTTTAAAGTCTATCTGGCCTACGGATAAAGGAACTGTGTGTGCCGAATTGAATAAAATTATTGGCAGAGAGACCGAGTACAAAGATCTGTCTCTTTTGGCAAAAGATGCAAAATATATCTATGAGCACATAGAAAGCGATCAGATTGGAAAAGGTGCCTTTGCCTATGCTTTGGCCGAAACAATCACGGATGATTTTGTAGTACCAGACTATATCTCTAATGCCGTTCTTTGGGCCTGTGGAGGAAAATCATTGTGACAAGGGACGAAAAAATTGAGAAACTTACTGAAGTGCTGTCTGCCGGTAAGATATTCACTCAACAAGCGAAAGAGCGAATAGATGAGAAAACTGACGAACAGCTAGACTATATCCTTTCTCCGATAGATCAGTGCATCTATTTAGAGGCTTGTGCGGGAAGCGGAAAAACTGAGGTGCTGGGGCTTAAAGCGGCTTATGAGATCTGCAGGTGGAGCTCCCGACAAACCGGAATTGCCGTTTTAACTTTTACAAATGAGGCGACCGCAACCATCACGGATCGGGTTTCCTCATTTTACGGCAAGCCTGTTCCGTCCAATCACTTCATTGGCACATTCTCCAGTTTTGTTCACGGACACATCGCGCAGCGTTTTGGTTACAAGTTTTGTCACATACCAGAGGACAGGGCAGATAAGTCGTTTAGAGTCGTGGATTCTGATATAAACCTATATAGTAACCAGTGGCTTAAAAACTATAAATTGGACTTCTATCTCCCACAGCAGACAATTTACGCAAATCAACTCAATTATAGAGCTAGCAGCAGAAAATGGTATGTTAAGCAAAAAGAAACTGCTCAGCGCTTAACAGAATTGTATGCTGGCAACCCAAGGCAGTTAATCGAACAAGCAAATGCATGCAAATTAAAGTTTTGGAGTGACGGCTTTGCTACTTTTGAAGATATGAACCTAATTGCGCGCAAGTGCCTTCACGATGAAACAATTTGCCGTTATATTGCTCGGAAGTTTCCTGTAATTCTTGTCGACGAGTGTCAAGATTTATCTGCCAGCGAACTAGGCATTCTTTCTCTTCTGATTAGTGCAGGTACAGTTGTCCATTACATAGGAGATCTTCATCAGGCTATTTACTCGTTCAAGGATGCCTGTCCTGAGCAGTATAAAGCACATATTGAAGCCCACCGCTTCGAGACTAGACGTTTAAGTGCAAACTTTAGAAGCACGCAGAAAATCGTTGATTTTTCTCGAAAGATGGGTGGGATAGACTACCCAATCTCAGGTTCCGTAGAGAGTAAATGTGGCGATTATGATTGTTGCTATGTGGAGTATGACGATGACGAGAAAGATGCAATTATGGCTTTTACCGATACGCTCAATAGATTTGACATACCAATCAAAGATGCTGTCGTCCTTGTTAGGACGCAAACTGCAAAGCAAAAGCTAAGTCATATACCTTCCAATGACCACAAGACGCATCCCGTGATAAACGCCATCCAGCTATGGCAACAAAATGAGCCTGTAGCGCGGCAAACAGCTCTAAGCCTGCTTGGATATCAACTGCAGAGATGGATGGGGTTTCATGGAAAAAGCAACAACTACTATTACTCGGACGAGGTATGCCCGAACGCGGTGTACTGGAGATTGTTGCTTAGAAATATTCTTGTTGAACTATGCTCCGATCCTGCGATGACAACCGTGGATGAGTTGACTTACGGCTCATGGTATTCAAAAAACAAAGAGAGAGTTATTGGTGTCATCGCACATCATCTTAACACCATAGGGCAGAGCCTGCCTGAGATAACGATCCGAACCCCTAACGGGACCGCAAAGCAGCAAATTTGCCGGATAATATTGACTGAAGAAGAACAAATGCGTGTTGAGACTATCCATTCGGTTAAGGGCGGTACATTTGATGCAGTGTTGTTACTATCTTCACCGGATGGCCGATGGAAAACAGGGTTTTGGGAGAGTTGGTTAGACTCTGAGGACGAATCCGGAAGAATAGGTTATGTGGCTAGCACACGTCCACGCTACCTATTGTGTTGGGGAGTTAAGAGGCTTACGGATGTTCAAAGACGGGAATTAGAAAAACTGGGATTGATAAATCTCAACAGCGATAAATCGTAGTCCCTCGGGCACTGGGAAAATTATTGTATTCTCTAAATAGTGTGTACACAAGTTCAGGCTAAAACGGCGCACCAAATAGCAATGCAACGAATTTGCACTGCGGCGAGAAAAGATGCTGTATTTTTAGCATATCGCGTGGC
>NZ_JACLZC010000041.1 GCF_016901735.1 Pseudoflavonifractor phocaeensis
ACCTGCTTGCAGACGGGAAAGAGCTTGCCAGCGAGGACCTTGTAAAGGCCGCAGCCGAAGCCGGAATATCCGAGAGGACGGTACAGAACGCCAAGCGCAACATGGGCGGTGTTTTGGGCGCAAGGCGCGTCGGCGGTCAATGGTACAACTTCATCAAGAAGAAGCAGCCGCCCGAACCCGCAAGCTGAAAACGCAAAGTGCAGACCCTTTGCGCTTTGCACTTTCGCGCTTTCGCCTTGATTGTGCGTCAATAACTCCAAATAACACTTGACAAAACGCTTCATGGGGAAACGCCGAAGATATTAAGCCCTACATAGACCCGGAGTTTCAAAACAACATCATTTTGACACAGACGGAACGCCTTACCATGAACAGCCGCCCGAAGCAGCCGAAGTACGCAAGAAATAAGAACGTCGTCGTGATCGGCGGCAGCGGCAGCGGAAAAACAAGGTTTTTCGTCAAGCCGAATTTAATGCAGCTTCATTCCTCTTACGTCTTGACAGACCCGAAAGGCACCATCCTGGTGGAGTGCGGCAAGATGCTCCAGCGCGGGACGCCCAAACTGGGCAAGGACGGCAAGCCCATGAAGGATAAGCGCGGCAAGGTCATCTATGAGCCTTACCGGATTAAAGTCCTCAATACCATCAACTTCAAGAAGTCCATGCATTATAACCCCTTTGCTTACATCCACTCCGAAAAGGACATCTTGAAGCTGGTCACGACGCTGATTGCCAACACCAAGGGCGAGGGCAAGGCCGGGGACGATTTCTGGGTCAAGGCGGAAACGCTTTTGTACTGCGCCCTCATCGGGTATATCCACTACGAGGCTCCGGTGGAGGAACAGAATTTCTCCACCCTTATCGAGTTCATCAACGCGATGGAGGTCCGGGAGGATGACGAGGAGTTCAAGAACCCCGTAGACCTGATGTTTGACGCGCTGGAGGCGGAGAAGCCAAATCATTTTGCGGTCCGGCAGTACAAGAAGTACAAGCTGGCCGCCGGAGATGTATGCTCTAAGTGACTTCTTAATCATGGTTTTTGTCATGGTTAGTGAAGCAGTCACTTAGAGCATTTTCATTTCAGGAGGTACAGCCATGAGAAACGAGAAAATCACCCCTCTGTATGAGCGTTTGAGCCGCGACGATGAGTTACAGGGCGAGAGCAACTCCATAAGCCATCAAAAGCAGATGTTAGAGGAATTTGCCCGCCGGAATGGGCTTCCAAACCCCACCCACTTCACCGATGACGGCGTATCGGGAACCCGGTTTGACCGTCCCGGCTTTCTGGCGATGATGGAGGAAGTCGAGGCCGGACGGGTGGAGGCCATTGTTATCAAAGACATGAGCCGCCTGGGGCGCGACTATCTGAAAGTCGGCCAGGTCATGGAGATTTTGCGGCAGCGCGGTGTCCGGCTGATCGCCATCAATGACGGTGTGGACAGTCTGAAAGGCGACGATGATTTTACGCCCTTCCGCAACATTATGAACGAGTTTTACGCCCGCGACACCAGCCGGAAAATCCGCTCCGTGTTCAAGTCCAAAGGCATGACCGGTAAGCACCTGACCGGCACTGTCATTTATGGATATTTGTGGGACGAAAAGCGGGAACACTGGCTTGTGGACGAAGAAGCCGCCGAAGTGGTACGCCGTATCTTTTCCCTGACGATGGAGGGCTATGGCCCCTATCAAATCTCCAAGCTGCTGTCCGAGGCAAAGGTTGAAATCCCCGCTGTCCATCTGGCACGCTTTCACGAAGGAGTAAACAGGACGAAGCCGGTCAAAGACCCCTACGGCTGGGGATCATCCACCATTGTGAACATCCTGAAAAAGCGGGAATACCTGGGCCACACTATCAATTTCAAGACCCGCAAGCACTTCAAGGACAAGAAAAGCCACTATGTTGACGAAAGCGAATGGACGATTTTCGAGAATACCCATGAGGCCATCATCGACCAGGAAACCTTTGACAATGTGCAGCGTATCCGGGCAAATGTCAGGCGATACCCGGACGGCTGGGGCGAGGCCCATCCCCTGACCGGCCTGATGTACTGTGCCGACTGCGGCGGCAAGATGTATGTCCATCGCGTCAATAACGGCAAGCGTGACCCACAGTTTACTTGCAGTCAGTACACCAAAGTCCCATGCGGGACGCTCTGCGGCACACAGCACCGCATCCGAGCCGAGGCTGTCCTGACCCTGATAACCGATATGCTCCGGGCCATCGCGGAGTATTCTAAAAATGACCGGGCTGAGTTTATCCGCACCGTCCAGGAAACGCAGGCCGCCCAGCAGACCGCCGATATATCCAAGAAGCGGAAACGGCTGGCCGCCGCCCAAAAGCGGGCCGGGGAACTGGAAAAGCTGATTTGCAAAATCTATGAGGACAATGCCCTGGGCAAACTGCCGGACGCCCGGTATGAGGCCCTGGACACGCAGTACGCCAAAGAGCAGGACGCCCTCAATGGGGAAATCACTGAACTGGAAAAGGCCGTTACCGGCTACGAGCAGAGCCGGAAATCTGCGGAGAAGTTTATTGCCCTGATTGACAAGTACGAGAATTTCGACACGCTGACAAACACCATGCTCAACGAGTTTGTAGAGAAAATCCTTGTCCATGAGCGCGCCCGGAAAGGCAGCCAGGACACCACGCAGGAGGTTGAAATCTACTTCAACTTTGTGGGCCGGTATATCCCGCCCGCCTTGCAGCCGGTTCCCCTGACCCCGGAGGAACAGGAAGAGCTGCGGAAGAAGGAGGAACGCAAGGACAGGCTTCACCAGAACTACTTGCGCCGCAAGGCAAACGGCAAGCAGAAGGAATGGGAAGAACGCTACAACGCCAAACGCAAGGCCCAGGTGGAGGCGGCAAAGGCCGCAATCCGGGCCGAGGACATGGAGAAAGGCATTTTTACCACCGTTAGCCAGTTGCCCAGGCAGGAGCCGCGCAAGGCCACCGTATCGGCCAGCGCCGCAATTTAACCATTACAGTGCAAAGGAGAATGAACATGAGCGAATTGACTTACACCCGCTGCGGGGATTACTACATCCCCGACCTGAAACTTTCCGAGCAGCCGGAGGCCCCCATTGGCAAGTATGGCCGTATGCGGCAACGCTACCTGAAGGAATACCGGCCCGGTCTTTACAGCAGCTTGATTTTGAGCGAAAAACTGTACCCGCACCTGTTGGAGATTGACCGGGCGGCGCGTGAACGGATGGACGCCATGCTGCCCCGGATGATGGAGGCAGCGGGCGTCACCGAGGAATTGAAAGCCCGTGACCCTATGCGCTGGGTGGGGCTGATGAACACGCTGAAAGCACAGGTGGAGGAAATGATTTGTCAAGAGTTTATTTATATTTAGAACTTCAATTTTAAGAGAAGCAGAGGGTTTTCCCTCTGTTTCTTTTTGTCAGAAAACCATTTGACACTGCCATTATTCGCGCCTATACTTAGAGTGATTAGTCATAACGAACCGAAAGGAGGAATGGGTAGTGCTGACCTATGAAAAACAAGCACTCTCTGGTGCGATTGAAGTATTATTGCGGTCTGAATTGCCAGACGAATTTGAAGGGACAAAGTTATACGGCTCTCCCGAAGAAGATGAACTACGGCAGGACTGTAAAATTTTTCGGCTGTCAAATGAAACAGGGCATGGACGCATTACAGTCTATCAGGTTTTTTCTGGTATTGAGCTTTACTATAACGATATGCACATAGGATATTGCAATCAAAATCAAGCCACAGCTAAAAACATGATAGAGATTAACCATTGTCTGATAGGACGTTTTGAGTGTAGCTTTGGCGAAAATAGTTGCTGCTATATGGCGGAAGGCGATTTGTCGATCAGCTCCATGATGAAGAAAAAGTCAAATTCGTGTTTTCCGCTGAACCACTATCACGGTATTTCTATCATCATCAATCTGGATGAATTGCTGCCGGAAGTACGGCAAATCATGGAGCTATTGAATATTGATTTGCACTACATACAAAAATATATTTGCGAAGGAAACCGTTGCTGCATCATGCGGGCCAATCCGTCTATTGAACATATTTTTTCGGAACTTTATCATGTCCGGGAAAAAAGAAAACCAGGATACATGAAAGTCAAAATGCTGGAACTGCTTCTGTTCTTAAGTGATCTCAATACGGCAGAAGAAGTTTTACAGACGGATTATTTCAATCAAAATCAGGTCGCATTGATTAAAGCAGTAGCGTCCTATATTACGGAGGACTTGACAGCACATCATACGATTGAACAGCTTTCCCAGAAATTCGAGATTTCTACAACAGCATTGAAAAAGTGCTTTCGAGGCGTCTATGGAACCTCTGTCTATTCTTATCTTCGTACCTATCGGCTTCAAGTCGCCAAAAAATTGTTGCTGGAAACCGAGTTGTCAGTAACGGAGATTGCAAGTAAAATCGGATATGAAAATCCGAATAAATTCACTTCTGCCTTCAAAGAAACGTATGGCAGCTCTCCGACGGAATTCAGAAAGAGTGTCCGTTTGGATAGAAGCGGGTCCGTATGGAGTGGCGAAGAAATCTGAGCTGTATTAGAATATCCTTTGTCAGATAAAAGCAGAAAGACCGCTTGAAGCTGGCCTATTTTTTGAATAGTGGGTTAGGTACTGCTAACTTTCTGCAAGACAAAGGAGGATTTCCAAATGGAAAATGAAAAATCGACAGGTAACAAGTACACTGTCAAAGACGCGGCAATCATCGGTATCTTCTGTGCGGTCATGTTCGTTGTATTTATGGTCTATTCGACCCTGACCGGCGCTTCACTGTTCTATTCCATGATTTTTAACGCCGCAGGTGCGGCACTTATCCTCGCACCGTTCTATGTTTATATGTGCATGAAAGTCGGCAAGCATGGCCCCGCTCTTGTCTACAATATCATGTGGGCAATTATCGCCGGATTGATGATGGGGCCGTTTATGATTCCGTGGTTTTTGGGCGGCGGTATCATCGCAGAGCTTTCCATGTGCGGAAAGGATGCCTACCATGACATTAAGCGTGTGTCCATTTCGTGGGTAATCACGGCACTGGTTCGCGCTGCACATGGTATGTCAGAAATTTGGTTTTTCAAAGACGCATTTCTTGCCACCGGCGTCAGTGAGCAGCAGGTTCAGGTTCAGACCCAGTATTACACCGATCCGAAGTACGTCCTTTTGAGCCTGGCTGTCACCGCTATCCTGGCCGTCCTTGGCTGCATGATTAGCAACAAACTGATTGTGAAGCACTTCAGAAAGAGTGGCGCGATTAAATAAACTATGAGCATGAAATTTGATTTTCGGACCAAATTGCTTGTCATAGTTCTCACTATGTCGCTTGTGGCGGTGCTCACAAGCGACATTTTGATATACACACTTTTGGGCGTTTTGAGCGTGTATTTGATTATTCAGGGCTTTGGCAGGCAGACAATAAAATATCTAATCGTCTGCGGTGTTTTTATCGTGTTAAGGCTGCTTTCAGGAGGACAGGGCATTACCATTCTTATGCCGGAAATGTTCCTGTTCATGGTGCTGCGTATTTTGATGATGGTTATGGCTGCGCAGCCCGTGATTGGTATGCCGCCGGGAGAAGTTGTAGCAGTTTTTAAAAAAATCCACGCTCCTGATGGAATTGCCCTGCCCGTAACCTTCATGTTGCGTTTCTTCCCTACTGTGCGCAGTGAATTTTCCGATGTGTTTGCCTCACTTCGGCTGCGAAAGCTGTTGTCATGGAAACATCCTCTGGACGCAATGGAGTATATTGTTACGCCTGTTATTTTCCGTTCATCCAGAATAGCTGAGGAACTCGCAGCTTCTGCTGAAAGCAGGGGGATTTCCAATCCGGGAAAACATACCTGCCGCAGGAAGATAGAATTTCAAAAAAGAGATTGGATTATGTGCGTGGTTGCTGTTTGCGTAACCGCACTCTATTTTGTGCTGGAAAGGACGGTAGCATAATGGTAAATGATAAAGCAAGGCGATCCGTTATCCAGTTTGAAGATGTATCTTTTGAATATCCGGGAGCCGAAACAGAAAGTATCCATCATATCAGCCTCGATATAAAAAAGGGCGAGTTCCTTGTTCTGACTGGAGGGAGCGGCTGCGGAAAGACAACTTTAACACGATTGATAAACGGGTTAGCTGAACAATTTTACGAAGGGACGCTGAAAGGGCGAGTCACACTGCTGGGACGCAGCATATCGGAATATCCTCTGTATGAAATCGGGAAAAAAGTAGGTTCAATCTTTCAAGATCCAAAGAGCCAGTTTTTTGCCAGTATTACAGAGGATGAAATTGCGTTCGGGTGTGAAAACTATGGCGTTCCGTATGAAGAACTGGATGGACGGGTTTCAAGTGCGATCAAACGTATTAACGGAGATATGCTGCGCGGGAAAGAAATTTATCCGATGTCCAGCGGAGAAAAACAGAAAATAGCGGTGGCCTCCGTCAATGCTGTTGACCCGGAAATTTATGTGTTTGATGAACCTTCGGCCAATTTGGATATGTATTCCGTTGAGGCGCTTAAAAATTTGATGGGTGGACTAAAAGCGGAAGGCCACACAATCATTGTTGCTGAACACCGGCTTTATTATCTTACTGACCTTGCAGACCGTTTTCTTTATATGGAAAACGGGAGCATAAAAGAAGAATGGACGGCGGGAGAACTGCTCTCTATTCCAGAAGAAAAAAGACGAGCCATAGGAATACGGGCGGCAGATTTACACCATATTGAAGTAGATATTCCCCCTACAAAAGAAAAAGATATGACGCTGGAGGTAAAGGATTTGACGTTTTCCTATCGCAAACATCCGGTTTTCCACGATATATCTTTTCGGGCGTATGCTGGCGACCTGATTGCGATTGTAGGCCATAACGGAATAGGAAAAACTACTTTGTCGAATATTCTTTGTGGTATGCAAAAGGAAAAAGAGGGTCAGGTCATATATAACGGGACAAAGGTATCTAAAGGCAAAAGGAAGAATTTTGCCTACTTTGTTATGCAAAATACAGATTGCCAGTTGTTTGGGGACAGCGTAGAAGAAGAACTGCTATTAAACGGAAAAGGCAGTACCCAGGAGCAACGCGATGATCTGCTAAAACTATATGGTTTGTTTGAATGGAAAGAACGGCATCCCGCTACTCTTTCCGGCGGACAGAAACAACGGCTCGCTCTCGCTGTATCGGATTGGATAGATACCCCCGTTTTGATTTTGGATGAGCCTACCAGCGGTCTTGATTTCAAAAATATGATGAGAATATCGGAGCATTTGAAAGCTCTGGCGCAAAAAGGAAAGACCATTTTAATCATTACCCACGATTATGAATTTGCCGCTATGACTTGCAATCGGGTTCTGCATTTCGTTGATGAAGGTCATGTAGAAACATTTCCGTTACAGGAAAATTTGTCCCGCTTATATTCCTGCCTTATGTGTCAATGAATTATGTGTCTGATTGGATAGATACGCTCTGTATGGAGTGGCAGAAACAACTGAATGATTTTATGATAATAGACGGGTTAGAAGATGCTAACTCGTCTATTATTGCGAAAGGAGCCTTGCTTATGGATAAGCAAAAAAATGGAGAACTGTCCAGAATGTTCGGATATGCAGGGAAATTCCATGTTTTGACCGTTTTGGGATGTGTTCTCTCCGGGATCAGTACCATTTTATCTATGCTGCCTTTTGTTTGCATTTGGCTCGTCATCCGCGATTTAATCCAGGCTTTTGCTGCCGGGGATATATCTCTTGCAACGGGGAGCGCCCATTATGCGTGGATGGCGGTTGTGTTTGCAACGGCAAGCATTTTAATTTATTTTATCGCCCTGAACTGTACTCATCTGGCGGCGTTTCGTACAGCCACCAATATGAGAAAATCTGCAATTCATCATATCGTGACGCTGCCGTTGGGGTATTTCAGCCAAAATGCAAGCGGACGGCTCAGAAAAATCATTGATGATAATGCAGGACTTACAGAAGGATTTCTGGCCCATCAGCTTCCCGATCTGACCGGAGCCGCAGTTATGCCGGTTGCCGTTATTATTTTGATTTTCCTTTTTGACTGGCGGCTGGGAATTTGCTGCCTGATACCTATGGGAATCAGTGTCATCTTTCTCAAACAGATGATGGGCGGAGATAATGCGCAGTTTATGGGCAAGTATATGACTGCACTGGAAACGATGAATAAAGAAGCTGTGGAATATATTCGCGGTATTCCTGTTGTAAAAGTATTTCAGCAAACTATTTATTCCTTCAAAAATTTTCACGCTGCAATAGAAGAATACGAAAAATTTGCTTCCGGGTATGCCTTAAAATGCCGTATTCCTCTTACTGGATTTACAGTAACACTGAACGGCACATTTGTTTTACTTATTCCAGTCGCCATGTTTATTTTGTCCGGGGTCAGCGGCCAGGCGGCTTATGAAAATGTTGTGCTGGATTTTCTGTTTTACAGTTTGTTTACTCCGGTCTGTGCAACTATGATGAACCGTATCATGTTTGCCAGCGAGCAGCTTATGGCGGCTAAAAGTGCAGTCAGCCGGGTGGATGAAATTTTGCAGGAAAAGCCATTGAAAGAGCCGGAACATCCCCTGATCCCGGCAGATGCTTCGATTGTGTTTTCGGATGTTTCCTTCGCCTATCCAGGGGCCAAAGAGAAGGCCTTAGACTATATCAGCTTTGAGGTTCCGGCAGGAAAAACAGTTGCGCTTGTTGGTGCCTCTGGCAGCGGTAAAAGTACAGCAGCAAGTCTCATTCCCCGATTTTATGATGTTCAGTCAGGTTCTGTTACGATTGGCGGCGTGGATGTACGCAATATTGAGAAGCAGGAACTGATGGAAAGGGTTGCTTTCGTGTTTCAGAATACCCGTCTGTTCAAGGATACTTTACTGAATAATATTAAAGCGGCCCGCCCGGACGCTACCAGGGAAGAAGTCCTGAAAGCGGCTGATGAAGCACAATGCAAGGACATTATTGACCGCCTCCCGGATGGGCTTGATACGCTCGTTGGAACAGGAGGCACATATCTCTCAGGAGGTGAAAATCAAAGGATTGCTCTTGCAAGGGCAATCTTAAAAGACGCCCCTATTATTGTGCTGGATGAAGCCACAGCATTTGCAGATGCCGAAAACGAACATCAGATACAGCTCGCTTTTGAGCGGCTGACCCAAAACAAAACGGTTCTGATGATTGCTCATCGACTTTCTACGATACAAGACGCAGACCTTATTCTGGTGTTCAAGGATGGGCAGATTGCAGAAAGAGGTACACACGAAGAATTAGTAGCCTTAAATGGTATTTATTCTTCCATGTGGAAGGATTACCAGACTTCGATTGCCTGGAAGGTCGGAAAGGAGGACGAGCAGCATGATTAAGGCGTTAAAAAAGAAGTATGCGTTAAGCAATCAGGGTGCAAAAGACCTGTTAAAAGGGATCGTTTATTCGGTACTGGCTAATATCAGCCTTATGTTTCCTGTTATTCTTCTGGCTATCGTCCTCAATCAGCTTCTTGCGCCTGTTTTGGGAACGAGTGCGCCAGAGATCAGTGCCGCCGTTTACACTGTGATTGGAATTGTGATTTTAGCCGTTGTATTTATTTTTCATTATTGCCAGTACACCGCAGCATATCTCGGAACGTATGACGAAAGCGCAAGGCGGCGTATCGGACTTGCGGAAAAATTGCGCACCCTTCCGCTGACCTTCTTCCACCAGCGTGATCTTGCTGACCTGACAAGCACTATTATGGGAGACTGTGCAAACTTTGAGCACGCATTTTCCCATACGGTTCCACAATTCTTTGGAGCAGTTATCTCAACTGGTATTGTTTGTATTGGTCTGTTGATCTTCAACTGGCAGATGGGGCTGGCGCTTCTCTGGGTAGCTCCGATTTCCTTTGCAATCGTAATCCTGTCCCGGAAATGTCAGGAAAAACTTTGCAAAAAGCATATGAACACCAGATTAGAACTGGCCGAAGGCATTCAGGAATGTTTGGAAACCGTACAGGATATAAAAGCCTGCAATCAGGAGGAAGATTATCTCCGCAAACTGGATGCGAAGATGGATGCTGCGGAAAAGGCACAGATTTCCTCTGAAATGACGACAGCAAGCCTGCTGACAACTGGACAGATGTTCCTGCGGCTCGGTTTGGCAACGGTAATTGTTGTGGGTAACAGTCTTGTGGTAAATGGAGATACATCCCTGTTTACCTATATCCTGTTTTTGATTGCTGCTTCCCGCCTGTATGATCCGCTTTCCGGGGCAATGGCAAATATGGCAGAGCTGTTTTCCGTACAGCTTCAAGTGAACCGCTTGAAAGAAATTGAAAATTACCCGGAAGAAACCGGAGAGAAAGAGATCCGTACAAACGGATACGATATTACTTTCGACCATGTCCGGTTTTCTTACGAAAAAGGCAAACCAGTGCTGCGGGATGTTTCGTTTACCGCAAAGCAGGGACAAGTCACAGCATTAGTCGGCCCATCTGGTGGAGGCAAAAGTACCGTTGCAAAGCTGGCGGCAAAATTCTATCCGCTGGATGGAGGAAGAATACTTTTAGGCGGAACCGATATTGCCCCACTCAATTCAACCATGCTGATGAAAAATTACTCTATCGTTTTTCAAGATGTCGTACTTTTTAACAACACCATCATGGAGAATATTCGTGTTGGCAAGAAAGACGCTACGGACGAGGAAGTAATTGCTGCAGCTAAAGCGGCTCAGTGTGATGAATTTATTTCAAAATTGCCGGACGGCTATCAGACGGTGATCGGAGAAAACGGTTCTACATTATCTGGCGGCGAGTGCCAGCGCCTTTCTATTGCCCGCGCCCTTTTGAAAGATGCTCCTGTTATTCTTCTCGATGAAGCTACTGCTTCTCTTGATGTAGATAACGAAACTGAAATTCAAAACGCAATATCCAGGCTGGTAAAAGGCAAGACGGTTCTTATTATCGCTCATCGAATGAGGACGGTGGAGGCTGCCGATAACATTGTTGTACTGTCAGATGGTATTGTAGCCGAAAACGGGACTCACGAAGAACTTATGAAAGAAAATGGCCTCTATCATAGACTGGTCGATTTACAGACAGCTTCTGCAAATTGGAAGTTAAGCGTTTAATTCGTAATAAGGAGGTACTGATGAAACTTCATGCGTCCGGGGAGGACTATCTGGAAACCATCCTTGTTCTCCAAAAGAAACTCGGTATGGTACGCTCCGTAGATGTGGCCCGGCACATGGAGGTGTCAAAGCCCAGCGTGTGCCATGCAGTAGCTACCTTACGGGACGGCGGCTTTCTTACAATGGACGAAGATCACTTTCTCCATCTGACCGATGTAGGCCGTGAGGTTGCCGAAAAAATCTACGAGCGCCATTGCTTCTTTACCGAGCAGCTTATTGCCGCAGGTGTTGACCCAAAAACTGCGGAGGCCGATGCCTGCCGGATTGAACACATTATCAGCGATGAGAGCTTTTCGCGGCTGAAAGAGGCAGCCGAACAAGACTAAAACCGAATAAGTAAACTATCCTGCCCCGCTAAACGGGGAAAGAAAAAAACCGTTGCGGGGCAGGTAGCTTCGTGCGCCCATAATGGATTTTCAGGGTACTGCGGCGGTTTTGAGTAACATCAAGGCCGCCGTTCCTTATACAAAGGAGTGACGCCTACACGCTGACACGGCGGCTTTAGGAGGGAGCCGCCATGAAGCACACTGACCGCCGACAAATTCAGACGATATTTGCACTATCGTCAAAAAAATCCCGGCCACCGAACAGGCCCCGTCTGGCAGCCAGTGCGAAAATTGTCATAATGTAACTGAATACCGTGTTTTTTGCGCTCGAATAGCTTTCTGCTGTCCGGGCGCTTTTTCATACCTATGGGGCCGGAACATCGGGCCAACATGGCCCGAACCCTGTCCCCGGTGTCGTTCCCCGCCGCCCCGTTCAGATTTTCCCGCAAAAATCTGAACGGAGGAAAGGCCGATGGAAGTCACCATCAATTATAACGGACAAGCTGTGGCCGTGGAGGTCACACTGGAAGTCTATGAATTTCTTGACCGGGCCGACCACAAAGCCGAGAACCTGTCCCATGAGCAGCGGCGGCATTGGGATGGCCGGGAGTTTGACGAATACATAGTTGCCACCGAGGGCGTGGGTATCTACGGCGAAACGCCGGAGGAATACCTTTGCCGCATGGAAACGCTGGACGAGCTGATGGCCGTCCTGGACACCTGCACCGAGGCCCAGCGCCGCCGGTTCCTGCTCTATGCCCTGGACGGGCTGACCCTTGCAGAGATCGGGACAGTGTGCGGCTGCTCCAAAGTGGCCGTGTATCAGAGTGTGGAGGCAGTCAGAAAAAAATTTATAAATTTCTTTGAAAACAGGCTTAACGAATGACCTGTTTTCGGGCTACCAAGTGAAAGGGATTGTTTCCCTTATCCCAGCGGGAGGCGGACAGCGGACAAGCTGCCCGCCTCTCCCATTTTCAGGAGGTAAGCCTATGAAAACAATCAATCTGCGGTGGATTTATCCCCACTACCGGCATGACGAGTTTGTGGAGGTCAGCGATGAAGTTTGGGAGGTCATGCGGCAGGCCCAGCGCGAGATGAACAACTATGAGCGCCGGAAGGTCTACCACCGCGCCTGGTACTCTCTGGACGCATATAGCTGGACGGAGAACTATGCGCTGGAACACGGCAGATCGCCGGAGGAAATCCTTTTGGAGCGCGAGGAACAGGCCGCCCGCCTGCGGCTGGTTGCCGCCTTGCCGGAGGCACTGTCTCATACCACTCCAACCCAGGCCCGCCGTGTCCGGGCCTACTACATCGCCGGTATCAACCAGCCGAAAATTGCCCGGATGGAGGGCGTACACAGCAGCAAGGTCAGCATTGCCATCCGGCGGGGCCTGCGGAATATGCGCCGCTGCTATGACGGCCTTTTCCCGTCAGAATGAGGGCGGGCCTATGCAGACCATCAACCTCAAGCAATATTATCCGTTCTGCACTGAGGACACCCTTGTGGAGGTGTCGGATGAAATCGCCGAGGCGTTCCTGCTGGACAAGCGGGCCGAGGCTGCCAGGGAGCGTAAGATGTACCGCTACAAGGCCCATTACTCCCTTGACTGTGACGATGGGATTGAAAAAGCTGCCATCGGCTGGGCGCAGCCATCGCCAGAGGACTACATCGTGCAGAAAGAGGAACAGGCCGAACACGCCGAGCTGATCCGGCGGCTCTATGAGGCCCTTTCCACTCTTACCCCAACGCAGGCTCGCCGTGTCCATGCCCGGTATATGCTGGGGATGAAAGTGAAGGATATTGCCGCGATGGAAGGTATCACCCCATCCCAGGCGGGAAAGTCCATCCATGCGGCGCTCCGGCGGCTGCGCCGGTACTTCATGCGCCGGAAACGGACAAGCGGCCTATGAAAACCATCAACCTAAAAAAATACTACTACCCGATTTGTAAGAAAGACACCTTTGTGGAAGTGCCGGACGAGGTGGCAGACGCCATTGTAGAGGAAAGCCGCGCAGAGGACGCCAATGACGCCAAACAGCATTATCACTGTTACTCTCTGGACGCATCCCCCGGCATGGAAAACCATTTCCCGGAGCGGGCCATTTCCCCGGAAGATATTCTGATGGAGAAGGAAACGGAACGGGAACAGGAGGCCGCACGCGCCCTGATGATGGAACGGCTCCGGGAGGCCCTTGCCACCCTGACGCCCCGGCAGGCAAGCTGCCTGCACGCTCGGTTTTGGGAGGGCAAGCAGTTTAAGGAGATTGCCGAGGCCGAAGGCTTTACGACATCAGCGGCCATCGTCACGGTTCGCAACGCCATTATCAAGTTGCAGAAATATTATATCAAGCGCGGCTGGATGGAGCCGCTGAAGGAGGACGCGATATGCACAAAGAAATCACCACCCAAGCGAAACAGAAAAAAGACGAGCGCGAAGAAGTCCTGAAGGAAATCCGTCAGCTTGAGAATCGCCAGAAGATTTTGGAGAACAAGCAGCGCAACGAGGAACGCAAGGCCCGCACCCGCCGCCTGATTGAACGCGGGGCTATTTTGGAGGGCATTTTCCCTCTGGCCCCCGACCTTCCCGGCGTAGAGGTCAAGGCGTTCCTGATTGCCCTGTCCCATCTTCCGGGGGCGGCGGAACTGGCCGCAAAACTGCCGAAATCCGGGAACAAGCCGTAAGTCCCTTGTTTACAAGGGCGCACTTATACACCGTTGCCGGTGTCGTGCGCCCTGCCGGGGGCTGTTGCGTACTTCGTCCGCGATGGGGAGCTACACTCCCCAAACCCCTTGTGCGCCCCAGGTCACGGAACATCCGCAAGCGGCTGTCCCGTCCCCTGCGGCCTGAATACCCCTCACCGAAAGGAGGCGATCCCCATAGATTTTTGCCACATCCCCGTCAGTATCATCAAGCGCAGCGAGGGCCGTTCCGCTGTTGCCGCAGCCGCCTACCGCAGCGGGACAAAGCTGACGAATGAATGGGACGGCCTGACCCACGATTACACCCGGAAGGGCGGCGTTGTCCATGCGGAGATCATGCTGCCCGCCCACGCCCCGCCAGAGTTTTCAGACCGCTCCATCCTCTGGAACAGTGTGGAGCAGATCGAGAAAGCCAGGGACAGCCAGCTTGCCCGCGAGATCGAGGCGGCTTTGCCCCGTGAACTGTCCAGAGAACAGCAGCTTGCCCTTGTCCGGGCCTATGTGAAGGACAACTTTGTGGACAAGGGGATGTGCGCTGATTTTGCCATCCATGACAAGGGAACCGGCAACCCCCATGTCCATATCATGCTGACCGTCCGCCCCTTGAAGGAAAACGGCGCATGGGGTGCGAAGTGCCGCAAGGCATACGACCTGGACGAGAACGGGCAGCGCATCCCGGACGGGAAAGGCGGCTGGAAGAACCACCGGGAGGACACCACCGATTGGAACGACAAAGGGAATGTGGAGATTTGGCGGGCGGCATGGGCGGCTTATACCAACCGGGCATTGGAGGCCGCCGGTCAGCCTGCATTGGTAGACCACCGCAGCTACAAGCGCCGGGGCATTGATAAAATCCCCTCTGTCCACCTGGGGCCAGCAGCCAGCCAGATGGAGAAGCGCGGTATCCGCACCGACAAGGGAGAAGTCAACCGGCAGATCGCCGCCGACAACAAGCTGCTGAAAGAAATCAAGGCCCGCATTACCCGACTCTACAACTGGTCGAAGGCCGAAGCAGAGAAGCCGGAGGGCCAGCAGCCCAGCATGATTGACTTGTGGGAGGCCCAGCAGCAGCTCAAGCGGCCCGACACCCGCACCGGCAAAATCCGGGCTTTGCAGGAGAGCGCCGCCCTGTTCAGCTTTTTGCAGGCAAACGGCATCCAATCCATGCAGCAGCTCCATGAAAAAATCGCAGATATGAACACCCGTTACTATGACCTGCGGCGAGAGATCGTCAAGGCCGAGCGCCGGATCGCTGTCCTCACTGAGCGCGGGGAGATGTGGGCGCAGTACAACGAGTACAAGACTGTCCACAGGCAGCTTGCCAGGGTAAAGCCGGAGAAGCGGGAACTGTTCGAGCAGCGCCACAGCCGGGAACTGATCCTCTATGACGCGGCGGCCCGGTATCTGAAAGAACTGAAAGCCAGCGGCGAAGAACTTTCCCCGAAGGAATGGCGGCGCGAGATCGACCTGCTGACTGCCCAGAAGCAGGTAGACAGCATCGACATGAAGGCCATGCGGGAGGAACTGAAAGCCGTGGAACGGCTCCGCAAGGCCGCCGACCAACTGGCCCGCCAGGAACAGGACAAGCCCCGCGACCGGGGGCCGGAGCGGTAAAGGGTACGGCGTTTTGCCGACCCCTTGCGGTGCGTCGCGTTTCACGACACCCTTTTGCACAGAACTGTCAACATTCACTCATGGAAGGAGATTGCCTTATGAAGCAGATTATTTTACCTGTCACCGTCCACCTGAACATCCGCCTGCCCCTTGCCCTGTTGGAGCCGGAACCGGCAGACGCGCCCACCGGCCCGGAGCCGGAGGCCCATGCCTGCCAGGGCTGCGGCAACTGTGGCGGATGCGGGAAATGCCAGCATGAAGAAAAGCAAGCCTGAACCCGTCCCCGTCATGGACTACCGCCAGTACCGCAGAGCGCGGCGGCTGGTACATGAGTGCTGCAACTATGACGGCGGCAACTGTCTCGCGCTGGACGATGGGGAGGAATGTGTCTGCGTCCAGTCCATTTCCTACTCCCTGTTGTGCCAGTGGTTTAGGGCGGCGGTGCTGCCGCTGGACAGAGAACTGGAAACGGCCCTGTTCCACCGCCTGGACGCCAAGCGGTGCGCCGTCTGCGGGACGCTGTTCACCCCCGGCTCCAACCGGGCCAAATACTGCCCGGAATGTGCGCCGAAAGTCCACCGGCGTCAAAAGGCTGAGTGCGAGCGCCGGAGAAGGGTACAGCGTGGACAATTAGAGGGCAAAAACCCCTTGTAAATCAAGGCTTTTTTCGAGGGTGTCGCTGGGGGCCTGATAGATTTATCCTCTGGCCCTCAAAACGGCCCTCTAAAGGCGTACAGACCCCTGAAACAAACCCCAAGGAGGAAATCCTATGTCAGACAACCGAAAATATTACTACCTGAAACTCAAAGAGAACTATTTTGACGATGACTCCATCGTGCTGCTGGAAAGTATGCAGGACGGTGTTCTGTACTCCAACATCCTGCTCAAGCTGTATCTGAAATCCCTGAAACATGGCGGGCGGCTCCAGCTTGACGATAATATCCCCTATACGGCGCAGATGATCGCCACCATCACCCGCCAGCAGATCGGCACTGTGGAGAGGGCCTTGCAAATCTTCCTGAAGCTGGGCCTTGTGGAAGTGCTGGACAGCGGCACCTTCTACATGAGCAATATCGAACTGCTGATCGGCCAGTCCTCCACCGAGGCCGAGCGAAAGCGGGCGGCAAGGCTCCAAAACAAGGCTCTTTCCGCGCCCCGGACAAACGGCGGACATTTGTCCGACATTCGTCCACCAGAGATAGAGATAGAGTTAAAGAAAGAGATAGAGATAAAGAGAGAGATAGAGAAGGGACGCCCCGAATCGGGGCGCACCGCCCGCGCTTATGGCCGTTACCAGAATGTTTTCCTGACAGACGAGGAACTGGCAGACTTGCAGGCCAGCTTTCCCACCGTATGGGGCCAGTACATCGAAAAGCTGTCCGAGTACATGGCTTCTACCGGCAAGCGGTATCAGAGCCATGCCGCCACCATCCGGCGCTGGGCCGGTGAGGACGCGAAGAAAGCGGCCCCGCCCACCCGCAACCGGGATTACAGCGTAAAGGAGGATGAAACCGTATGATGGAGATTACCGCAGAAATCCGGGCGCTGATCGACAAGGCAGCCGCCGGTGTGGAACTGGCCGGGGACGAGTACATAGACCCGGCTGACGGCCTCATTCACTGTAAAAAGTGCGGCGGCCAGAGGCAGACCGTTGTGCCATGCTTTGGGAAACCGGGCTACTTCATGCCCCGCTGCATCTGCCAGTGCCAGCGGGAGGCCGAGGAACAGCGCAAAGCCGCCGAGGAACGGCAGCGCCGCATGGAGCGTATCAAGCGCCGGAAGGCCCAGGGCCTGCAAGACCGCTATCTGTACGACTACACCTTTGCCAACGACAACGGCAAAAATCCCCTGATGGACAAGGCCCGCGCCTATGTGGAGAACTGGAAGGAGGCTTACAAGAACAACACCGGCCTGCTTCTGTTTGGGGATGTGGGAACCGGCAAGTCCTTTTTCGCCGGTTGTATCGCCAACGCCCTGCTTGACCGGGATGTGCCGGTGCTGATGACAAACTTTCCCACCATCCTGAACCGCCTGACAGGGATGTTCTCTGAGGACAGGGCTGACTTTATCGCCAGCTTTGACGAGTACGACCTGCTCATCATTGACGATCTGGGTGTGGAGCGCAGCACCGAGTATGCGATGGAGCAGATGTTTTTCGTCATTGACAGCCGCTACCGCAGCCGCAGGCCCATGATCATCACCACCAACCTGAAGCTGGCCGAACTCAAAAACCCACCCGATCTGGCCCACGCCCGTATCTATGACCGCATCCTGGAACGGTGCGCCCCGATCCTCTTTGCCGGGAAAAACTTCCGGGAGGAAAACGCCGGGGCCACCAGACAGGCGGCGAAAGACATTGTAAACCGCAAGCATGAGTAATTTTTGCCGGACGGCACAGCCCCGCCCGGAGAAAGGAGCGCCATGAGCGAAGAAACCCGTACCATACAGACCGCAGACACCACCCCTACCAGAGCGCCGGAGGACGCCCCCGCGCTGGTAAAGAAAATCGGCAAGACCACCTACAAGGTGCGCGTCCATTTCAGCGACACCAGCACCGAAACCATGAGCGACAAAATCAAGCGTATGCTTAAAAACGAGATACAGCAGATGTGACCGGCTGATAAAGCCAGCCGCCTTGTGTTAAACTGATGATGGTACACACCAAAACTTTTAGCCAAGGAGGACACAAAAATGCTGTACACAGAAAAAGAGAAAAATGAGATTGAGCGCGTCCGCAAAGTGTTTGAGAAACATATCCAGCAGATGACCGCTTATGATTTGGTTTGGTCGGACAAGGTCGGCTATGTGTGGCTGGCAATATCTATCGACCCGGTCTATATCGACACCGGCAACTGGATAGAGTCCGCTGCCGGTCTTTGTTATGAGTGCTTGAATGATATAGCACTGGATGTTTTCGGAATGACCGGAAACGACCATGACTTTGAGGACGCCGACCCGCTGGAACTGGCCGAGATTAAGCGGCGCTGGAAACCCTATATCGACCAACTGCCGGAATATGCGTACCTTTGCGACGAACTGTTAAGCAGGAGAAAATAACCCATCCGCAAAAGTGTCAGGAGCTAAAATCTGCTTCTGGCACTTTTTTTGTGGCTTTTTCGTGAATTTGATTAAAAAGTCCTTGACAACTCGTTTCGGGCAAAACCGCCAAGTCGATTTTGATTTCCTGCGGTGCCCGGCTTGCCGTGTTCGATATTGCCGAGCTGCGGGAGATCACCTCTTACGATGAGCTGGAGCTGGACACCCTTGGAGACCGCCGGACGGCGCTGTTCCTCATTATGAGCGACACGGACGATAGCTTTAACTTCCTGATCTCCATGTGCTACACCCAGCTATTCAACTTGCTCTGTGAAAAGGCCGACGATGTGTACGGCGGGCGGCTGCCGGTCCATGTGCGCTGCCTTATCGACGAGTGCGCCAACATCGGCCAGATCCCCAAGCTGGAAAAGCTGGTGGCGACCATCCGCAGCCGCGAGATTTCTGCCTGCCTGGTCTTGCAGGCACAGAGCCAGCTCAAGGCCATTTACAAGGACAACGCCGACACCATCATCGGCAATATGGACAGTTCCATCTTCCTGGGCGGCAAGGAGCCGACCACATTGAAGGAGCTGGCCGCTGTGCTGGGCAAGGAGACCATCGACACCTACAACACCGGCGAGAGCCGTGGGCGGGAAACTTCCCACTCGCTCAATTACCAGAAGCTCGGCAAAGAGCTGATGAGCCAGGATGAGCTGGCCGTCATGGACGGCGGCAAGTGCATCCTCCAGCTGCGCGGGGTGCGGCCGTTTCTGTCGGACAAGTACGACATCACCCAGCACCCCAACTACAAGTACACCGCCGACGCCGACCCGAAAAATGCGTTCAGCATTGAAGATTTCCTACGGGCCAGGCTGAAGCTGAAACCCAACCAGGTCTGCGACGTGTATGAGATCGACGCCGCAGCTGACGATTGATGTTCCGCTGTGAAAGGAGGGGTCCTATCTATCCGCCACAACCGCCCCGGACGGGGCCATCGGCGTACAAAGCGGACGATCTCTATCGAAAAAATGAAAAAGGAGGAAGGCCGGAATCAAGCCCCCGGAAACCGGGCGGCGATCATCCGGCTTTTGTATGCCTATGAACCATGACTAAATCAAACTTTTCAAACTGATTCCGGCCAACTTTATTTATGGAATTTTTCAATCAGGCAATCACCGTTCTCCAGACCCTCGTTATTGCCCTCGGTGCCGGTCTCGGTGTGTGGGGCGTCATCAACCTGCTGGAAGGTTACGGCAACGACAACCCCGGCGCGAATGCTCATGTACGGTAAGGAAGCAAGCAACCGAAAACAAGAGATAGACCGCCAGCACTACACTATTCCGAACCAAAGACCAAAAGATAAGCATTGTGGGAAAATCTAAACTTTTGGATTTTCCTACAATGCCAACTACGGCGGAATCCCTCCCACTCCTTATATCTTTCTGTATACATTGAATTTGTATTTAGTAAAATGCAGACAACACCACGGATCGGCTTTTGGTTGGACAATTCCAACCAAACACCACAGCAGACAGCAGAAAACATTCTGAACGCTAGGAAGCCGGTATGATTGTTACATATAAGGGGAAGAAAAATTTCTTTTAGGTACTTGCTTTCCTAAAACTGATGTGATACAATGATTTAATCCAGAAAAGGAGTAAAAAATATGCGGCAAGGTATTCTTAAATAAAACTATAATCAAATAGTGGGAACAAAGGATTATGATAGCTCCTTTTGTAGGGGCTTAGTTTTTTGTACCCAATTTAAGAATACTTTTGCCTTATCAATTTTGACATATCCCCAAAAACAGCAATCACAAACAGGTGTATGCTGTATATGTGTATGTCCGCAACTTATAATCCCCAGTGGTAAAAGTATTTTACTGCTGGGGATTTTTATGCCCTTTGGGGCTGTAAAGGGAGGACAATCACATGAAAATAATCAATATTGGAATTCTTGCCCATGTAGACGCTGGAAAGACGACCTTGACGGAGAGCCTGCTATATGCCAGCGGAGCCATTTCAGAACCGGGGAGCGTCGAAAAAGGGACAACGAGGACGGACACCATGTTTTTGGAGCGGCAGCGTGGGATTACCATTCAAGCGGCAGTCACTTCCTTCCAGTGGCACAGATGTAAAGTTAACATTGTGGATACGCCCGGCCACATGGATTTTTTGGCGGAGGTGTACCGCTCTTTGGCTGTTTTAGATGGGGCCATCTTGGTGATCTCCGCTAAAGATGGCGTGCAGGCCCAGACCCGTATTCTGTTCCATGCCCTGCGGAAAATGAACATTCCCACCGTTATCTTTATCAACAAGATCGACCAGGCTGGCGTTGATTTGCAGAGCGTGGTTCAGTCTGTTCGGGATAAGCTCTCCGCCGATATTATCATCAAGCAGACGGTGTCGCTGTCCCCGGAAATAGTCCTGGAGGAAAATACCGACATAGAAGCATGGGATGCGGTCATCGAAAATAACGATGAATTATTGGAAAAGTATATCGCAGGAGAACCAATCAGCCGGGAAAAACTTGCGCGGGAGGAACAGCAGCGGGTTCAAGACGCCTCCCTGTTCCCAGTCTATCATGGCAGCGCCAAAAATGGCCTTGGCATTCAACCGTTGATGGATGCGGTGACAGGGCTGTTCCAACCGATTGGGGAACAGGGGGGCGCCGCCCTATGCGGCAGCGTTTTCAAGGTTGAGTACACCGATTGCGGCCAGCGGCGTGTCTATCTACGGTTATACAGCGGAACGCTGCGCCTGCGGGATACGGTGGCCCTGGCCGGGAGAGAAAAGCTGAAAATCACAGAGATGCGTATTCCATCCAAAGGGGAAATTGTTCGGACAGACACCGCTTATCAGGGTGAAATTGTTATCCTTCCCAGCGACAGCGTGAGGTTAAACGATGTATTAGGGGACCAAACCCGGCTCCCTCGTAAAAGGTGGCGCGAGGACCCCCTCCCCATGCTGCGGACGACGATTGCGCCGAAAACGGCAGCGCAAAGAGAACGGCTGCTGGACGCTCTTACGCAACTTGCGGATACTGACCCGCTTTTGCGTTGCGAAGTGGATTCCATCACCCATGAGATCATTCTTTCTTTTTTGGGCCGGGTGCAGTTGGAGGTTGTTTCCGCTTTGCTGTCGGAAAAATACAAGCTTGAAACAGTGGTAAAGGAACCCTCCGTCATTTATATGGAGCGGCCGCTCAAAGCAGCCAGCCACACCATCCATATCGAGGTGCCGCCCAACCCGTTTTGGGCATCCATAGGACTGTCTGTTACACCACTCTCGCTTGGCTCCGGTGTACAATACGAGAGCCGGGTTTCGCTGGGATACTTGAACCAGAGTTTTCAAAACGCTGTCAGGGATGGTATCCGTTACGGGCTGGAGCAGGGCTTGTTCGGCTGGAACGTAACGGACTGTAAGATTTGCTTTGAATACGGGCTTTATTACAGTCCGGTCAGCACGCCGGCGGACTTCCGCTCATTGGCCCCGATTGTATTGGAACAGGCATTGAAGGAATCGGGGACGCAGCTGCTGGAACCTTATCTCTCCTTCATCCTCTATGCGCCCCAGGAATACCTTTCCAGGGCTTATCATGATGCACCGAAATACTGTGCCACCATCGAAACGGCCCAGGTAAAAAAGGATGAAGTTGTCTTTACTGGCGAGATTCCCGCCCGCTGTATACAGGCATACCGTACTGATCTGGCCTTTTACACCAACGGGCGGAGCGTATGCCTTACAGAGCTGAAAGGATATCAGGCCGCTGTCGGTCAGCCGGTCATCCAGCCCCGCCGTCCAAACAGCCGCCTGGACAAGGTGCGCCATATGTTTCAGAAGGTAATGTAAAGATACATAATCGTCAAGACGGCAACAATCAGAAGTTATGGAGGGTAACAATGGAATATAGTAAGGAAGATTTAATGGAAGCAAAAAAGCAAATTTGGGGAGTGGGAGAGAACATGGGAACAGAGGAAAGTAAAAAAATCTGGGAGGAGAACGCACAATTTTGGGATAATGCAATGGGTGACGAATCTAATGAATTTCACAGAGAGGTAGTGCGTCCCAAAGTAACGGAACTTCTATCTCCTAATCCTGCGGATTACATTTTGGATATTGCGTGTGGCAATGGAAATTATTCTTCGTATCTTGCACAAAGAGGCGCTTCGGTTGTCGCTTTTGATTACAGCAAAAAAATGATAGAATTGGCTAAAAGACGGCAATCACAATATGCAAAACAAATTGAATTTTGTGTGGCGGATGCGACCGATAGAAAAAGTATATTAGAATTAAAAAGAAATCGAGCCTTTACGAAAGCAGTTTCTAATATGGCAATTATGGATATTACGGATATTGAACCACTTCTTATGGCTGTTTATGAACTGTTGCAGGAAAGCGGAATTTTTGTCTTTGCAACGCAACACCCTTGTTTTGTCACGTTGACTGAAAAATATATGACACCGCACAGTTACTATGATATAGCGATTGAAGGGCAACCGAAAGAGCAGATTTATTATCATCGTTCCATACAAGATATTTTTAACCTTTGTTTTAGAGCTGGATTTGTCATTGATGGATTTTATGAAGAATGTTTTAAAACCAACAAAGAAATTCCTATGGTAATGATAGTAAGGCTTAAGAAGGTAAAACGTGATAGCTTAAAATAAATTCAAGTTTGTCGGGTAAATAGCAAACCCAGCCGAGCCAGTCAACGGTCAAGATGAACGGCGCATATGCGCAGCCGTTGACAGCCCCGCCCGCCTTTGCTGGTAGGCAATCAAGGGGCGACAGCAAGAAGTGCCACCGCCCCGCACTATTATTCAGAAAGGGGAATTTCCATGACCGACCAGATAGCCTATCAAGAATATATCCAGCGCAGGTACAACGCCTTTTGCAAGACTGTTATCCGCTGTGCCGCCTTGGACAAGATTTTGAAGCTTAAACGGCAATGGGAACGGCAAGTTTCCCTTGACTATCTGATGAACGAGAAGTTTGTCCAGTTTGCCGCGTCGGAGCCGGACGAGGAATACCCATTTACCGTCTGCGGTCAGACCGTCCTGCTCTGCAACGCCGCCCTTGCCGACGCGATCTCTGTTTTGCCGGAGCAGACGCGGGAAGAAATCCTGCGCTATTACTTTCTGCGCCAGCCGCAGCGCGTGATCGGCGCGTGTATTGGCCGGTCACGCAGCACAGCGGGGCGGCATATCCAGCTTGCCTTGCAGCGGCTACGCGAAGAAATGGGGGTGAGCCGGTATGAGTAGACTTCTCCCCTATGAAACAATCCTCAAAGCCCGTGAGGGCGACCCAGAAGCCGTGAACGCTGTCCTGCTCCACTACGCCGGATATATCCGCTATTTCTCAAAAGTGAACGGGCAGGTCAACGCCGAGGTGGAGGACTATGTAAAGCAGCGGTTAATTGACTGTCAATTCAAGTTCCGGCTTGACGAACCACCGGACAAGTCATAAAAACTGAATACCAGCCGCCACCGACGCGGCCAGCGAAAGCAGTAAGTCTTGAAAAAGATTTACTGCTTTTTTTGTTGTCCGGCTCCGCTCCCGGCCATTTTGCCCCCTGCCGGTTGTAGTAGTAAGCGAGGAGGGAATTTTTCTGCCCTGGTGTTTGGCATTTGGAGCATTTACCCGTAGTAGAGGGCAAAGAGAAAGGATTTCTCCAACACCGGGTAGAAACCACTGCGTCCGGTGTCATTTTAGCGAAAGCGGGCAGGAATGCCCTTTACAGGATTAGTAGTAGCAGAAAAAGAGAAACAAACTTTTGTGGTTGCAGTTTTCCAAAAAAGTGGCGGACGGAAGTGAGAGAAAGTTTGCAGTCACGGAGAGCAAGTTTCTACCACGGTGCCAAAATCCGCAATTCTGCAGTTTTGCCCCTCGCGGGAAACTTGTTGGGGAGTGCCTTCCCCAAACCCTGCTCATGCGCCCTTACGGGCGAGAAAGGAGGTCACACCATGCGAAAGAAATACAACACGCCCCACCGCAGCCGCGTTGTGAAAACCCGGCTGTCCGAAGATGAGTATGCCGACTTCACAGCGCGGCTTGCGCCCTATGGTATCAGCCAGTCCGAATTTCTCCGGCAGGCGATACGGCGGGCGACCATACGCCCGGTTGTCCATGTGTCGTCGGTCAATGACGAGTTGCTTTCCGCTGTCGGGAAGCTGACAGCCGAGTACGGCAGGATCGGCGGCAACCTCAATCAGATTGCCCGGTATCTGAACGAATACGGCGTACCCTACAACACCCTTTCCGGCGAGGTACGCGCCGCCATATCCGACCTTGCCGTCCTCAAGTATGAAGTCCTCAAGAAAGTAGGTGACGCGGTTGGCAACACTCAAGCATATCAACTCTAAAAACGCCGACTACGGAGCCGCCGAGCAATATCTTCTCTTTGAGCATGACGAGTTTACCATGAAGCCCGTCCTTGATGAAACCGGCAGGCTTATCCCCCGCGAGGACTACCGGCTGTCCACGCTGAACTGCGACGGGGAGGATTTTGCCGTTGCGTGTATGCGGGCCAATCTCCGCTATCAGAAAAACCAGCGGCGGGAAGATGTGAAAAGCCACCACTACATCATCAGCTTTGACCCGCGGGACGGGCCGGACAACGGCCTGACCGTAGACCGGGCGCAGGCGTTGGGGGAACAATTCTGTAAAGAGCATTTTCCCGGCCACCAGGCCCTTGTCTGCACCCACCCGGACGGGCATAACCACAGCGGCAACATTCATGTGCATATCGTCATAAACAGCCTGCGGATTGAGGAAGTGCCGTTCCTGCCCTACATGGACAGGCCGGCCGATACGAAAGTCGGCTGCAAGCACCGATGTACCGACGCTGCCCTGCGCTACTTCAAATCCGAAGTCATGGAGATGTGCCACCGGGAGGGGCTTTATCAAATCGACCTCTTGAACGGCAGCAAGAACCGCGTCACCGACCGGGAGTATTGGGCGCAGAAAAAGGGACAGGCCGCGCTGGACAAGCAGAACGCCCCCATGATTGCCGATAGTATCACGCCCCGGCAGACCAAGTTTGAAACGAACAAGGAGAAGCTGCGGCAGACCCTACGGAAAGCCCTTGCCACCGCCGCCAGCTTTGACGAGTTTTCCTCTCTGTTGCTGCAGGAGGGTGTGACCGTCAAGGAGAGCCGGGGGCGGCTTTCCTACCTCACGCCGGACAGGACAAAGCCAATTACCGCCCGGAAGCTGGGCGACGATTTTGACCGCGCCGCTGTCTTTGCCGTTTTAGAGCAAAACGCCGCCAGAGCAGCCGAAGCGCCAGCCAGATCCCCCGATCCCCCACGCACCATAAAAGACCGCTTGCAGGTTGCCAGAGCCGAGATAGCCGCCCCGAAACAGGACGGAGTGCAGCGGCTTGTGGACATTGAGCAGAAAATGGCCGAGGGCAAAGGCCGGGGCTATGAACGCTGGGCGAAGATACACAATCTGAAGCAGGCCGCCAAAACGCTGTCCGTCTACCAGCAATACGGCTTTACTTCCCCGGAGCAGTTAGAAGCCGCCGTTGACACCGCCTATCAGAAAATGCGCCAGACCAGCGGCGAACTGAAAGCACTGGAAACGAAGCTGCAAGGGAAAAAGAAGTTGCAGCGGCAGGTGTTGGCCTACGCCCAGACCAAGGCCGCCCGCGACGGGCTGCGGGCACAGAAATCCGAGAAAGCCCGCGCCGCATACCGGCAGGCCCATGAGAGCGATTTTATCATAGCCGACGCAGCAGCCCGGTATTTCAAGGCGCATGGCATTACCAAGCTGCCCGCCCGGAAAGCGTTGCAGGCCGAGATCGAGCAGCTTATCTCCGAGAAAGACGGCCTGTATAACACCTATC
>NZ_JACLZC010000042.1 GCF_016901735.1 Pseudoflavonifractor phocaeensis
CCCCCTTCTGCCCCTTTTGGTCCAGCCCCTTTTCGGAACCTCCTTTCTTTCGAGAAAGAAAGGAGGCAAAGAAAGCTTTCATTTTGCGCCGCCCGCGTAGGGCCGTTCCCGTTGGGAATCGAAAAACGATTCTGCGGCAATTTGCATCTTTCCCGCAGGATACTTTCATTTTGATAGGAGTCAACAGGCTTTTTCGACAAGCCGCCACGCCCTCCGGCGAGGGCGTGGTTCTGCGTTTTTCCCAAACCATCAGGCGGGGCGGTTCCTTACGTCGGACTCCGGTTCTGTTTTTATTCCTCAGCGGGGACCAGCAGCCGGCCGGTGAGGGGCGGCATATTGACGTGGCATTCCCCGTTGGCAAAGCGGGGGAAGGTCTCGCCGGTGATGAGGTCCCTGGCCGCCCAGGGGAGGCACACCCGCCGCTCCCGCTCGCCGGCGTTGACGGCGGTGACCACCTGTTCCTCCCCAAAGGTCCGCCGGAACACCAGCAGCCGGCCCTTGGCGGTGTGGTAGGTGATCTCCCCCCGGCGGAGGGCGGTAAACCGGTGGCGGAACTGGCCCAGCATCCGATACCAGGCGATCAGCGCTTCGTTTTCCTCCCCCCAGGGATAGGTGCGCCGGTTGAAGGGGTCCTCAAAGCCCTCCATACCGGCCTCGTCGCCGTAATAGACGGTGGGGGAGCCGGGGAAGGTGTACAAAATCAGAGTACCCAGCTTGAGGCGGGCGATGCCCCGGGCCATCTGTTCCCGGTCCATCCGGTAGGAGGCCCGCCAGTCCCGGCTCTGCTCGGCGCAGGGGGAGCCCACCCCCAGCAGGGTGAGGATGCGGGGGGTATCGTGGGTACCTAAGGCGTTCATGGTCGAGTGGTAAGCAAAGGGGGGATAGTTGGCCCTCAGCCTCTCCATGGCCTCCATAAAGTCCTTGGCGTCGCCCCCCAGCAGGTAGGAAATGGCGGCGTTGCGGAAGGGGTAATTCATCAGGCCGTCGCAGTGCCCGCCCAGGATGTGCTTGCGGCGCACGCCGTAGGCGATCTTGCTGGAGCCGTCCTCCCACACCTCGCCGATGACCATTGCGTCCGGCTTGGTCTCCCGCACCGCCTGGTGAAGGGCGTGGACAAAGGCGTCGGGCAGCTCGTCGGCCACGTCCAGCCGCCAGCCGTCGGCCCCCGCCCGCAGCCACCGGCGGATGATGCTGTTTTCCCCCTTGATGATGTAGTCCATATAGGACGGCTCGCTCTCGTTGACCGCCGGCAGGGAGTAAATGCCCCACCAGGAGTCGTACTGATCGGGCCAGCGGATGAAGTTATACCACTTGCGGTAGGGGCTGTCGGGGGACTGGGCGGCGCCGGGCACCTGGGTCTGGTAGGAGCCGTCGCCGTTGAAGTAGCGGCTCACGAAACCGGTGTGATTGAACACCCCGTCCAGCATAATGCGCATACCCAGGTCATGGGCCTCGGCGCACATGGCGCGGAACTCTTTCTCGTCGCCCAGCATGGGGTCGATCTTTTCATAATCGCCGGTGCCGTAGCGGTGATTTTCCGGCGCTTCAAAGATGGGGCAGAAGTAGATGGTATCCACCCCCAGGGAGCGGAGGTAGGGCAGCTTCTCCCGCACGCCGGCCAGGGAGCCGCCGAAAAAGTCCCGGTTGCGGATCTCGCCGTTTTCGTCGGGCCGGTAGGCGGGCTCCTCCCGCCAGCCGGTGTGGACGCTCCGTCCGCCGATCATCCCCTGGGGGGAGGGCACGGTGCGCCGGCGGAACCGGTCGGGGAAGATCTGATAGGTCACGCCCTCGCCGAACCAGCCGGGCACCGTCTCGCTGTCGTCGTAGACGGTGAGCTGGTACTCTCCCAGATCGGCGCGCCGGCCGTCCAAACTCTCCATACAGAAGGAGTACCACACCAGTCCCACATAATCCCCCACCTCCAGGGTGCAGTTGTACCGGTCCCGCCGGCCGTCCAGGCCGTCCCAGTGGAGGTTCCGCTCCACGGTGCGGTTTTCGCTGCTCTCAAAGCGGGCCAGCATGGTCACCCGGGAAAAGCCCCAGGACCGGTCGGGCCGGAGGGTGAAGGTAACCGCGGTACCGGAGGGAACCGCTCCATAGGGGGACTTACAGTCCGTACTGCGGGGGTCAAAGATCTGGGCGTCGTGCATGAACTATCATTCCAATCTTAAAAAACTGCGTCGGCTGGTTTATCGCAGCAGCGTATTTTCCGTGGTTACCGTCTCATTGGTGTTCTCGCCGCCGAAATAGGCGCCGAGGATGTCGGCGGCAATGGCGCCCAGCTCGGTGCCCGAGCCGCCCCGTTCCACCACGATGGCCATGGCGATCTCCGGGTCGTCGTAGGGCGCGAAGCAGACAAAGACCGCGTTGGATTCCGCCGTGGCGGAGCCCACCTGGGCGGTGCCGGTCTTGGCGCCCACCTTGACAGGCAGGTCTCTGAAGTATTTGGCCACGCTGCCCTCGGAGGCCATGAGGCCCATACCCTCCTTGACGGTCTCCAAATTCTCCTCACTGATGTTGATGGTGTCCAGCGGTTCGGCGGAGTACTCCTCCACCACCTGGGAATAGTCGCTGGTCTTGACGGTTTTCAGCAGATGCACCGGGTAGTGGTTGCCGCCGTTGACCAGGGTGACGATATAGTTGGCCAGCTGGACGGGGGTACACTCGGTGGTGCCCTGGCCGATGGCGGCCGAAAGGAGCAGGCCGTCATACCACTCCTGGCCCAGGGCCTCGCTGGCGGCGGGACCGGCCACCCGGCCGGCCTCTTCGCCCGAGATCTCGATGCCGGTTTTCTCTCCCAGGCCGAACATGGCGGCGTACTGATCCAGCAGGTCGATGCCCAGCCGGTCGCCCAGGGTGTAGAAGAAGATGTTGCACGAGTCCCGGAGGGCTTCGCCCATGTTCTCCCAGCCGTGCTTGCCGCCGTACTGGAGGTAGTACCAGCAGGCGGGGTGGTAGTCGCCGTAGGGGTATTTCTCCCCCGCCGGGTAGTCGAAGCGGCCGTTGTCGTAGATCTCCTCGCCGGGGGTGGTGAGGCCCTCCTGGAGGGCGGCCACGCCGGTAATCATCTTAAAGGTGGAACCAGGGGAGTAGAGGCCCTGAATGGCCCGGTTATAGAGGGGGGCCAGGGGGTCCTGGGATACCTGGCTGTAAGCGGCGGAGTCGGAGTAGATGGACAGGTCAAAGGTGGGGTAGGAGGCCATGGCCAGCACGCCGCCGCTCATGTCCAGCACCACCGCCGCCGCGCCCTGGACCTGGTCGGTCATGCCGGGCACCCGCTGGGCCAGGGAGGTCTCCACCGCCTCCTGAAGCCGCTCGTCGATGGTGAGCATCACGTTGTTGCCCGGCTTGGGCACCTGCAACTCGCCGTTTTCATCGGGCACCCAGGTCTCGCTGACCACCTTGCCGTTGGCGTTGGTCTCGGTGGTGCGTACCCCCGATTCTCCCCGCAGGTAGGACTCAAAGGCCTTTTCCACGCCCTCCTTGCCCACGGTGTCATTCATATTATAGCCGTTGTTGCGGTAGTAAGAATCGTCGGTGTACCACTCTGCGTAATAAATGGGACCTACGCGGCCCAGCAGATGGGCGGCGTAGTTGGTCTTGTAGGTCCGGGCGGTGGTGGTGCCGATCTTGACGCCGGCCAGCCCCGCCTCCTTGACCTTGGTGATGAAGGAGATGTCCACGTCGCTGGCAAAGACATATTGGGACGTGCTCACGTCCTTGGTGCGCAGCAGCATCTCGTACAAAACCCCCACCAGGGCCCGGGCGTCCTCGTCGGAGACGGAGGGGTCCACCTCAAAGTAGGTGCGCATCTGGTTGAGGAGGGCCTGGGCGGAAAGGCCGGAGACGGCGGCCTGCTGCTGCCCGCCCTCCGCCCGGGAGAGGGTCTCCCGCTCCAGGCCGTTTTCTTGGGCCTGCTGCCAGGTCTGGGCCACGGCTTCGTTCAGCACCTGGGTCAGGCTGTCGCCGGCGTCGGTCCGGTCAACCGTGCCGCCGCTGTCGCTGTCCAGCGCCTCCACCTGTTGGATGGCCTCGGCGGCGGCGGTGGTCCACTTGCTGCCCATGGCCTCCATGAGCCTGACAAAGGCGGAGCGGTTGGAGCTGCCGGCGCTCTCCAGGGTGTAGACAAAGGGCGCCTCAGCGGAGATGGGCAGATTGTCGGTCCAGGATACCTCCTCCTCCCGGCAGATGTCCAGCAGCTTGAGGAGGGTGGCGTTGCGCTGGGCCTCCTCGCCCAGGGTGGAGCGGTCCAGGGTGACCTCGTAAATGGTCTCATTGGTGACCAGCACCCGGCCGTAGCGGTCGGTCAGCTCCCCCCGGGAGGCCTCCACCGTCTCCTCGTTGGCGATGCGGGCGGTGGCCTGACGGCGGTAGTCCGCGCCGTTGACCACCTGGATGTTGTAAAGCACGCTGAAAAAAAGCAGTATAAAGAGGGCCATGGTCCCCGCCACCAGGCGCAGACGCAGGGCAAATTGATTTCCGTCCATACTTTAATAACCTTTCTCGGGAAAACAGAGCAGAAACGGTCTAAAAGTGGGTTTTTTTCGGCACACGCTGAAAGACCCAGTGGAACAGGGCGTACACCGGCGCCACAAACACCAGCGACCATAAAATCTCCCGTCCCGCCAGCGAGAGCATGGCGGGCAGATCCCGTTCGCCGCCGGCCATGCGCATCACGACCCGCGCCACATCCACCAATCCCAGGCCGAGCACCGCGCACAGCAGGCAGCCCAGCAGATCCCGCCGGAGGACATACTGGGTCAGCAGCCCGCAGCCCAGGCCGATCAGGCACATGCCCAGTACGATCAGTCCGCCGGTGCCGTATACCGCGCCGCACAGCACCCCCACCGCCACACCGAAGCCGGCGCCGCCGGAGGCTCCTTCCAGCACCGCCACCGCCACCGCCGCCAGGGGCAGCAGCATGGGGGACACCCCCCAGAGGGGCACCCGGCTGAGCACATAAGCCTCCAAAAACCACACCGGCAGGAGTGCCAGGGTATAGACACCCCATTTTATCATAAAATCATGTCTGGTCAAGAATCTATCCCTTTCTCCTCCGGACTTTTCTCACTCGACGATCTCAAAGCCGGTGACCACAAAGACCTGCTCCAGGCTGTCCAGCTTGGTCTCCGGGGTAATGACGGCGTAGCGGTTCATACCGGAGGCGTCGGTGCGCACCTCTTCGATGCTGCCCACCACCAGCCCGGAGGGATAGGTCCCGCTGAGACCCGAGGTGAGCACCTGATCCCCCGCCATGAGCTCGCTGCTCTCGGGCAGATAGGAGAGCTTCAGCTTTCCCTGACCCATCAGGGCAAAGTCGCCCTCCAAAATGGCCGCGTCATTGGTGCGGGCGATGAGTCCGCCCATTTCCAGGTCGGAGTCCACCACCGTCATGACGGTGGACCAGTTGGCCCCTACCTTTTCGATGATGCCCACCAGGTTGCCGTATTCATCCACCACGCAGTCGCCGGCCTCGATGCCGCCGTCGGCGCCCTTGCCCAGGGTGAGGGTGGAGTCCCAGTTGGACGCGCCGTGGGCCGTGACGGTGGCCGCCTCGAACTTCAGCTCCCGCCGCCGCTCCTTGAGGCCCAGCAGGTTGCGCAGGCGCTCGTTTTCATCCAGCGCCGACTGGGATTCCCGGAATTTCTCCTCCAGCTCGGCGTAGTCCTTCTGGAGCTGGTCATAGGCGGCCTGGAGCTCGTCCCGCCGGAAAGCCTCGTCATACCGGTCCTCCGTCCAGTTGATGACGGCGTTGATGCCGTTTCGGAAGGGGGTGGAGATGATGCCCACCAGGTTGCTCACCGGGTCGGCAAAGCCGGTCATGATAAAGGAGACCACCGTGATGATGAGGGCCAGCAGCACGGCGATGACCAGGATCAGAAAGCCATTGTTGCGCAAAAAATCCTTCACGCTGCCGCCTCCCGCCCGTCCTCAGCTCCGGCCGGCGGCCAGGGCCAGGCAGTCCACCCCGGCCTCGGCCAGCATCCGGCCCAGCCGGCACACCGGCAATCCCATAACGTTGTAGTAGTCGCCCCGAATGCCCTCAATGAGCAGAGCGCCGTAGCCCTGAATGCCGTAGGCGCCCGCCTTGTCCATGGGCTCACCGGTGGCGATATAGGCCCGAATCTCCCCCTCGGTCAGGGGACGGAAGGCCACCTCGGTGCGTTCGCTGACCACCTGGGTCCCCTTGGGACCCACCACCGCCACGCCGGTGTAGACCTGGTGGCGCTTACCGGCCAGGGCGGAGAGCATGGCGAAGGCGTCCGCCTGGTCCGCCGGCTTGCCCAGCACCGCCCCGTCCAGGGCCACCACCGTGTCGGCGGCGATGACCACCGCCTGGGGGTCGTCCGCCTGACGGCAGACCGCCACGGCCTTTTCCCCGGCGATGGCCTCCACTAAGGCGTCCGGCGGCAGGTCCCGCTCCATGTGCTCGTCGATGTCGGGGGTGACCACCTGGAAATCCCGCACCCCCATGCGCTCCAAAAGCTCCCGCCGCCGGGGCGACTGGGAGGCCAAAATGATCTTCATAAGAATTGAAAACTCCTTTTTCGCTCTGATTCACTATTTTCCGGTGGAGCCCAGTCCGCCGGTCCCCCGGGCGGTCTCGTCCAGCGCCTCCACCGGCGTGAGGACGGGCCGGACCACCGGCATGACCGCCAGCTGGGCGATGCGCTCGCCGGGCCGGATGGTGTAGGGGGCGCCGGACTGGTTGATAAGTCCCACCCGGAGCTCCCCCCGGTAGTCGCTGTCGATGACCCCCACGCCGTTGGAGAGGGCGATGCCGTGGCGGATGCCCAGCCCGGACCGGGCGAACACCAGGGCCACATAGTCCGCCGAGGGGAGGGCGATGGCAAGGCCGGTGGGGATCACCGCCCGCTCCCCGGCGGGCAGCAAAATTTCCTCGTCCACACAGGCGCATAGGTCCATGGCGGCGGCGCCTGGGGTGGCGTAATAGGGAAAGGGAATCTCCGTCCCGATCTTTGGTGAAATGGCTTTGACCTTCAGTTCCATACCAGACTCCCTTTTCTCTTCACTCTTTACTCTTCACTCTTCCCTTACTCCACGTCTCGATAATAGAGGCCCCGGGTGTACTCTCGGGGGCTCCAGCTGCTCTGGCCCAGATAGCGCCGGGCGGCCAGCACGCAGGTGGCCGGGTCCTCGGTGGTGAAGTGGAGCCGCGCCCCCCACAGGCCCAGCCGGCGGTAGTCCGCCGCCTTGTCGGCCAAAAAGAGGGTCTTGGAGTTGAGCAGCTCGTTGCGGCAGCCGTAGGCCCGGATGACGGGGAATTGGGCTCCCTTCCGGTCGGTGAGCAGGTTGTCGGGGCCCTCGCAGGCCCGCTCGCACCGTCCGCCGGTGCGGTTGCGCAGGATGCAGTTTTCCATCATCATCAGGGGCAGACGGCCGTAGACGATGAGCTCGGTATCCAGCGCCTTGGACAGGTCCCGGATCTGGGGGAATTTCAGCTCAAAGGAGGCGGTCACCGAGGCAAAGCCCAGGTGGCGCAGCTCCTTATAGGTCTGGCTGTTGTACACCTCCAGGCCGTAGTCCCCCCGCAGGGTGAAGCCCAGCGCCCGGGCGGGGGCAATCATGCCCAGGTTGCCGATGAGGGCGTCCCGGACGCCCAGATCATAAACCTCTTTCATTTGGTCCATCATCCGGTCCCGCTCCCGGTCCCAGGCTACCCGGGGCAGGGTCACCCCCAGGCGCACCTCCGCCGGGCAGCGGTCCGCCAGCTCCGGATGGGCGGCGAGCTCCTCCAGGGGCACATAGACCAGGGCGGGGCAAAGGGCCAGCAGATCGTCGGAGGCCTGCTGGGCGCGGGTGACGGAGCAGGTGAGGACAGGCGGCTCCCGCCGCTGCTCGTAGCGCACCCCGGTGCGGAATTCGCCGGTCCGGCGCTGGGGCGGCACCTTCCGCTGGGCGGTCAGCTCCTCCAGGGCGGAGCGGCGCAGGGCGTTAAGCGCGGCGGCGGACATGGAAAGTCCCTCGTCCAGCTTGGTTTTCACCGCCGTGCAGCGGTAGGGGGTGCCGCCGGTCCGGCCCAGCTGCTTTTCCACCGCGGCCTGATCCAATGCCCGGGTGCGGGCCTCCTCGGCGGCCGGGCCTTCCACCGCGGCGATGTGCCCCGCCTCGTCCTTCACCGCCACCCGGGCGGGCTGGCCCCGGCGCACCTCGGCGAAAAAGGTCACCGGCACCCGGGACCGCTCCCCGTCCTCGTAGCTCAGCCGGGCCTGTTCAAAGAGCTTCTTTTCCCGCTCGCTCTCCCGTTCCTTCCGCTCCTCCCGGACGCCGAACATATCGGGCCCGGTCTTATCCTCATAGTAGCCCTGGGTAAAGCCCTGGCGGGAAAAAGCGTCGGCCAGGGCGGTCATCTCCTGGGCGGTGGGCTCCCGGTCCTCCCGGATGGCGGCGGCGTAGATGCCCGTCACGATGGCCACATACTCCGGCCGCTTCATGCGGCCCTCCAGCTTGACGCAGGATACCCCCATTTTGCGCAGCTCCCGCAGGTGGCCCGCCAGGGACATATCCTTCAAAGAGAGGGGGTTGCTGTCGGCCTTGCCGTTCCAGCCGTAGCGCAGGCGGCAGGGCTGGGCGCACAGGCCCCGGTTGCCGCTCCGCCCGCCGATGAGGGAGGAGAGGAAGCACTGACCGGAATAACACATACAAAGGGCCCCGTGGGCAAAGACTTCAATTTCGATGGGGGAGTGGGCGCAGATGTGGGCGATGGCGTCCCGGGAGAGCTCCCGGGAGAGGACCGCCCGGGTCATGCCCAGGTCGGCCATCTGGCGCACCCCGTCCAGGTTGTGGACCGTCATCTGGGTGGAGGCGTGGACGGGCAGGTCAGGGGCCACCTGGCGCACCATGCGCAGCACCCCCAGGTCCTGGACCAGCACGGCGTCCACCCCCAGGGCGGAGGCGTCGGCGGCGCAGGGGACCGCCTGGGGCAGCTCCCGGTCGGTGAGGAGGGTATTGAGGGTCAGGTAGACCTTGCAGCCCCGGACGTGGCAGTATTCCACCGCCTGGGCAAACTCCTCCCGGGTAAAATTCTTGGCGTTTCTTCTGGCGTTAAAGTCGCCGTAGCCCATATAAATGGCGTCGGCGCCGTTCTGCACGGCGGCCCGGACCGCCTCCATGGACCCGGCGGGTGAGAGCAATTCCAGCATGGTCCCTCCGCTTTATTTCTTCTGGTTCTGGAGCTTAAAGATCTCCCGTTTGGCCTCGGACAGCTCCATTTTCAGCTTGGTGGCCTCCTCCAGGTACTCCTTGAGCTGGCGGCGGAGATTTTCGGCGGCCTCCTGCTCTTTATAATACTCGTCCGCGATGTTCAGCGCGGCCAGCATGGCCCCGTTGACCATGGAGACCCGGCCGTCGCTGATGACCTCCCGTACCTTCATATCCACGTGCTGGGCCACCTTGCGGACGTAGGCCTCGTCCTCCGCGGCCACCAGGCTGTATTCCTGACCCGCGATGTTGACTTTGATGTGGTTTCTCATGGTATTCCTCCCGTCGCGTCTCACGGTGTGCGTCGCGTCTTTTTCTTTTTCTCTATTATCACAAGGCCCGTGAAAGCAGGGCCAATATTCCCAATTGTAATAATATAGTATACCATAGTCTTGACGAACATGGTATGATATTAGTTGACAAAATTTCATCTCTCCAGCGCCGGACATCTGCCAGAAAGGAGGCCACGCCCCATGACCGGAACGCTGCTCTACCCGGGGACCATTTTGTCCCTCTCGGCGGACGCCGCCGACCGGCTTCTGGCCGCCTCCAACGGGGACTGCGCCCTGCTCTATCTCCATCTGCTGCGGCAGGGGGGGCGCTTCGTCCCCAGCCACGCCGCCAAGGTCCTCCAATGGTCGCCGGAGCGGACCCAGGCCGCCTTTGACGCCCTGGTCAAGCTGGGCCTGGCCGACCAGCGGGAGACGGCGGAACCCACCCCGCCGGAGCCGCCCATGCCGGAGCCCCCGGCCTACACCGCCGCGGACCTGGCCCAGGAGCTGGAGGACAAAGACTCCCCCTTCCCGGCGCTGGTGAGCGAGGTGCAGCGCCGCCTGGGCAAGCTCCTGTCCGCCGCCGACCTCAAGCAGCTCTATACCCTCTATGACTTTCTCTCCCTCCCCGCCGAGGTGATCCTCCTGCTGGTCAACTGGTGCGTGGAGGAGATGGAGCGCAAATACGGCCCCGGCCGCAAGCCTCGCCTGTCCCAGATCTCCAAGGAGGGCTTTGCCTGGCGGCGGAAGGGGATCGACACCGCCGAGGAGGCCGAGCGCTATCTCCGCCGCCAGGACCAGCTCCGCCAGCGGACCTCCCGGCTGCTGCCTCTCCTGGACATCCAGGGCCGCCAACCGGTGGACGCCGAGCGCCGTTATCTCAACGCCTGGATCGACATGGGCTTTCCCGACCAGGTCATCCGGCTGGCCTATGAGCGCACCGTGCTGAAAAAGCAGTCCATGAACTGGCCCTATATGAATTCTATCCTGAAAAGCTGGCACCAAAAGGGCCTTCACACCCTGGAGGCCATCCAGGCCGGCGATACGTCCCGCCGGTCCGCCGGTCCCGCCGCCGGGACGGTCAACCCGCCCGCCCCCGCCGCGCCGGGCGAGACCGAGCGCCGGGTCCGGGAGGATCTGGAGCGGATGCGGGCCTATCTGCGGGCCCAGAACGAGCAGGAAGGAGGCTAAGCCATGTCACTGGACCCCAATGTACTCCACCGGGCCAACCGCCGCCTGGCCCAGCGCAAGGCCCAGCGGGAGGCCCAGCAAGCCAAGCGCCGGGCCGAGATCTACCGGCGCTGTCCCCGGGCCGCCCAGATCGACCGGGAGCTCCGCCAGACGGCAGCCGGGATCGTCTCCGCCGCCTTCCGGGCCGGGGAGGACCCCATCCCCGCCCTCAACCGGGTGCGGGCCGAAAACCAGGCCCTCCAGGCCGAGCGCACTCAGCTCCTGCGCCAGGCCGGCTACCCCGCCGACGCCCTGGACGACACGCCCTACTGCGCCAGCTGCGGCGATACCGGCTGGATCGGCACCGATATGTGCGCCTGCCTCTGCGCGCTCTACGCCGAGGAGCAGATGAAGGAGCTGTCCAAGCTGCTGGACCTGGGCGAGCAGTCCTTTGACAGCTTCTCCCTGGACTATTACAGCGACCAGCCCTGGCCCGGCGAGTCCGAGTCCCCCAGGGCCCGGATGGAATTGATCCGGGACGTCTGTTACAGCTACGCCAGCCGCTTCCCCAAGTTCGCCTATCCCAATCTCTTCCTCACCGGCGCGCCGGGGCTGGGCAAGACCTTCCTGTCGGCCTGCATCGCCCGGATGGTGGCGGAAAAGGGCTTTTCGGTGGTCTACGACACCGCCATCAACATCTTCTCCAAATTCGAGGAGCAGAAATTCGCCCGGGCGGAGTCCGACGTGCGGGACGCCAAAGACGAGACCCGCCGCTATCTGGGCTGCGACCTGCTGATTCTGGACGACCTGGGCAGCGAAATGACCACCCCCTTCGTCCAGTCGGCCCTGTACAGCCTGGTGAACGGCCGCATCCCCTCCAAGCGTACCGTCATCTCCTCCAACCTCTCCATCGGCGACGTGCGCCGCCGCTATTCCGCCCAGACCGCCTCCCGCCTGGAGGGAGAGTACCACGTCCTCCCCTTCTTCGGGGAGGACATCCGCCTTTTGAAAAAGCGGCGGCGATAAAAAAGCAGCGAGTGCCCGGAAAGCTCTTCCGCTTCCGGACTCGCTGCTTTTTTATGTGCCGTCAAAACAGAGCGTCCCTTACGCCCCCGTCAGCATGGCTCGGTACTGCTCCTCGTCGGCCACCCGGCCCACCGCGGAAAGGGAGACCTGGGCAAAGTCAAAGATCCGCCCGGCCAGCCGGCGCACGTCCTCCCGGGTGACCGAGGCGTAGCGCTCCAGCACCTCGTCGGTGGAGAGGACCTTGCCCAGCATCAGCTCCCCCCGTCCCAGGGCGCTCATGTGGGCCTGGGTGGACTCCAGCCCCATGAGCACGTTGGTGCGGGCCTGGTCCTGGGCCCGGGACAGCTCCTCGGCCGTGACGCCGTGGTCGGCAAAGTCGGCCACCGTGTTGCGGATGGTCTCCAGGGCCTGCCCCTCGGTGTCCCGGCTCAGGGCGGTATAGATGCCGAAAAAGCCGGTGTCGGCGTGGTCGGAGCTGTAGGTATAGATGGAGTAGCACAGGCCCCGGCGCTCCCGCACCTCCTGCCAGAGGCGGGAGGAGAGCCCGCTGCCCAGGGCGGCGGAGAGGAGCTGGAGGGTAAACCGGTCCGGATCGTCGTAGGACAGCCCGGGGAAGGCGATGGTCAGATGGTTTTGCTCGATGGCCTTTTTCTTGAGGGTAAAGGCGGGCTGATAGGCTCCCCGGCGGAAGGGCGCGCTCCCGGCCGCCGCCAGCGCCGAAAACCGGGCGGACAGATCGTCCACATCCCGCCGGCGGAAGCTGCCCGCCAGAGCCACCACAATCTTGTCGGGGGTGTAGTGACTGGCCATATAGTCCCGCAGCCAGCGGCCGTCCATCTTCTCCAGCGTGGCCCTTTTGCCCAGAATGGGCCGGGCCAGGGGATTGCCCCGGTAGACCGCCGCCGCCAGGCGTTCGGCGCACAGGTCCTCCGGATTGTCGGCATACATGCCGATCTCCTCCAGGATCACCCCCCGCTCGGTGGCCACGTCGCGCTCGGCGAAGTTGGAGGAGAGGAGCATATCACACAGAAGGTCGATGGCCCGGGGCAGGTGGTCGTCCAGCACCCGGGCGTGGAAGCAGGTACACTCCTTTGTGGTGAAGGCGTTGACCTGGCCGCCGATGGCGTCCATCTCCTGGGCCAGCTGGGCGGCGGTGCGCCGGGCGGTGCCCTTGAATACCATATGCTCAATAAAATGGGCGGCGCCGTTTTCGGCGGCTTTCTCGTCCCGGGAGCCGGTGCCCACCCAGATGCCCAAGGCGGCGGAGCGCATCCCGGGCACCGGCTCGGTGAGGATACGCACGCCGTTGGCCAGCGTAATTTTTTCGTACATCCCAATGTTCTCCTTTTTTCGCGGTGTTTCGTCATTGGGCACCATTATAACACGCCGGCCCCTTCCCGACAAACCCCCAATCCCTGCCAAAGCCGCCTCCTGGCAAAGGATTCGGCGCCTGCATGGAAACGGGCGGCCGCAAGGGCCGCCCCTACGATATGGGAGGAGATACCATTGTCCCACAAGAAAGAGGAGGCGGACACTGTCCGCCCCCTCTCTCCTATCTTCTATCTCCTAACTCCTAACTCTTACCGGTCCCACTTGTCGATGAGGGCGCGGAGCTGGTCGGCAAACTTGGCCAGGTCCTTGTTTGCGCCGCCGCGGTTGTGGGCGATGACCTCCATCAGGCGGCGGCCGGTCTCCTCCAGGCGGCGGTAGGCCGGGGAGGCGGAGTCGGCCACCCGGGCGGGCTTGGTCTCGGGCACGGTGCCCGGCTCCAGCATCCGGCCGGCCAGCAGGTCCCAGACCTCCTCGTAGTTGGCAGAGTGGGCCGAATAACCCCGCTCCCGCAGGGTCTGGGCGTAGGTCTGGGTCACCGACGCCTCGCCGTGGACCACGAACACCTCCCGGGGCCGGGGGGAGAAGTGGTCCATCCACCGCAGCAGCCCGTCCCGGTCGGCGTGGGAGGAGAGGCCGTGGAAGTTGACGATGCGGGCCTGGACCGAGATGTCCTCGCCGAAGAGCCGCACCGCCTTGACCCCGTCCAGCAGCCGGCGGCCCAGGGTGCCCTCGGCCTGATAGCCCACAAAGACCACCGTGGACTCCTTGCGCCAGAGGTTGTGCTTGAGGTGGTGGCGGATGCGACCGGCGTCGCACATGCCGGAGGCGGAGATGATGACCTTGGGGGTGCTGTCCATGTTGAGGGCCTTGGACTCCTCGCTGGTCTCGGTGATGTTGAGACCGGGGAACCAGAAGAGGTCGCCGTCCCGCAGTTCGGCAATGGCCTCCTCGTCCAGGTAGCCCCGCAGATCGCCCGAAAAAATCTTGGTGGCGGCGCTGGCCAGAGGGGAGTCCACATAGACCTGGAAATTGGGGCAGGTCTTGACCATATGCCGCTCCTTCATCTCCCGGATGAAGTAAAGGAGCTCCTGGGTACGTCCCACGGCAAAGGAGGGGATGATCACGTTGCCCCCTTTGCCCAGGGTCTCGTCGATGAGCTGGGCCAGGGCCTCGGTGTAGTCGGTGTCCTCATTCTGGTGGAGCCGGTCGCCGTAGGTGCTCTCGGTGAGGACATAGTCGGCCTGGTCGATGTACTGGGGGTCCCGGATGATGGGCTGGTCCTTGTTGCCGATATCCCCCGAAAAGACGATCTTGCGGGTCTCGCCGTGTTCGGTGAGCCACATCTCCACGCTGGCCGAGCCCAGGAGATGTCCCGCGTCGGTGAAGCGGACGCGGACGCCGGGGACCGGCTCCAAAAACGCCCCGTATTCGCAGGTCTCCAGGTGGGTGAGGGCCTCCTCCGCGTCGGCCACGGTGTAAAGGGGCTCCACAGGCGCACGGTTGGCCCGCTTGCCCTTCTGGTTTTGCCACTGGGCGTCGCTCTCCTGGATGTGGGCCGAGTCGCGGAGCATGATGGAGAGGAGCTCGCCGGTAAGGCGGGTGCAGCAGACGGGGCCGTCGTAGCCCTGCTTATAGAGCAGGGGAATGCGGCCGGAGTGGTCGATGTGGGCGTGGGTGACCACCACCGCGTCAATGCCGCCGGCCAGGAAGGGAAGCTGGGTGTTGTCCTGCTCGTCCCGCCCCTGCTGGAGGCCGCAGTCCACCAAAACCCGCTTTCCATTGCATTCCACACAGTGGCAGCTGCCGGTGACCGTTTTGGCAGCGCCGAAAAAAGTCAGTTTCATAGGACGCCTCCTTGTGCATTTTCTACAATGATTGTACCTTTTTTTCCCCCGTATGTCAAAGAAAACGTTTACCCTCTGACAATCGGGCCGGACGGACGTTTTATATGGTATCCGGCGGGAAGCATACCGGCGGGAAACTATGACCGGAGCTATGACAACCTTTTTTCTTCTTTTTATTTCCGGCTCTCTGTCGAGTCCTTGCGGGGATTGTCAAAATGTGCTAGAATTTTTATCTATCCGTTTTCAATCTTGTGCAAAAGGAATTCCCCTGGTTATGCTTTGCTCCCAAATCTTCGTTAGGAGGTTTTTTTATGGCAATCGCGGAAGTTATCAAAATGGACCCCGCCCATGTAAAGGATGTGGTGTGGAAATTCCCCGTGGAGGATTTCAATACCACCTCCCAGCTCATCGTGGACGAGACCCACGAGGCCCTTCTGGTCATCAACGGCAACGCCGCCGACCTCTTCGGCCCCGGCCGTCGCACCCTGTCCACCTCCAATATCCCCCTTTTGAGTAAAATCGTCAACATCCCCACCGGCGGGGTGTCTCCCTTCCCCTGCAAGGTCTTTTTCATCAACCAGGTCCACCAGATGGACCTGAAATGGGGCACCCAGAGCCCCATCCCCCTGGAGGACCCCCTCTACGACATCTTCATGCATGTGATGGTCCACGGCAGCATGTCCATCTCCATGGCGGATTCCCGGAAGTTCCTCCTCAAGCTGGTGGGCTTCCAGAGCTCCTTCAGCGCCGAGGCCCTGGTGGCCAAGTTCCGCGGCCTCATCTCCTCCCACGTGAAGGACTGTATCTCCAAGATCATGATCGACGGCAAGCTCAGCTACTTTATGATCAGCTCCAACCTGCTGGAGATCAGCCAGACCGTCAAGGAGCGGCTGGACGCCATTTTCGACGAGTACGGCGTGGCCATCGAGTTTTTCAACATCGAGGCCGTGGAAGTGCCCAGAGACGACTATAACGCCATTGCCGAGTCCAAAAAGCGGCGCACCTCCCGCCTCATCGAGGGCTACTCCTGGAGGGAAGAGCGGGAAATGCTCATTGCCGAGAAAATGGCGGAAAACCCGGGCATCGGCGCCACCGGCGGCATGGTGGGGGCCATGGCCGGCGGCATGGCCATGGGCAATACCATCGGCGAGATCGCCCGCAACGCCCTGAACGGCGTCCTGACGCCTGTCCAGCAGCCTTCCCCCGCGCCGGCGGCCCAGCCCGTTTCCGCCCCAACTCCCCAGCCCGTGATCGCCCAGACCGTCGTCTCTCAGCCCGCCGCGCCCCAGCCCGCCGCCCCGGCCCAGACCGGTCAGCGCTTCTGTCCCGAGTGCGGCGCGGAGGTGGGCTCTTCCGCCAAGTTCTGTTCCTCCTGCGGCCACCGGCTGGCCCCCGCCGCCTGCCCCGGCTGCGGCAATCCCATTACCCCCGGCGCCAAGTTCTGCGCCGAGTGCGGCACCCGGCTGGGATAACCGGCCCTCCCCCAATCTCCTATTTTTGAAAGAGGTGTTTTTATGCCCAGAATGACCGAGAAAAAGAGCGGGGCCATGTTTGCCCTCATCTATCTCATCGCCTTTGCGCTCTTTAATCTGATCGTCTTTTTCGCCTTCACCCAGCGCGGCAACGTCTTTTGGCTCAGCTACGCCTTTATGGCCATCGCCTTTGTGGTCCAGATGTGTTCCACCTTCTTTGCCTTCCAGAAGCTGGACGTGGAGTCGGCCTTTTTCGGCATTCCTCTGGTCTCCCTGTCCCTGTACTATTTCTTTGCCGCCATCTTTGTGGGCGGCGTCTTTATGTTCTTCCAGTTCGCCCCCATCCAGCTGGCTCTGGTGCTCCAGGCCCTCATCCTGGGGGTCTACGCCATCGTGGCCATTTTGTCCCTCATGGGCCGGGATGTGGTGCAGGACACCAACGACCACATCCGCCAGAGCGTGGGCGCGGTGAGCGCCATGCATGCCGAGGTCTCCGTGCTGCTGGCTCAGGCGAACGACCCGGCCTTAAAATCCGCCCTCAAGAAGCTGGGGGACACCATCCGCTATTCCGACCCCATGTCCACCCCCGCCGTGGCCAATGTGGAGGGGGAGATTGGCCAGAGCCTCACCGAGCTGCGGGTGCTGTGTGAAAATGGCCGGAGCGCCGAGGCGGCGGAGTGCTGCCGGCGGCTGGAAATGCTCTTCCTGCGCCGCAATCAGCTGCTCAAGGCCAGCAAATAATTACTCCCTACGGTAGGAGAGAGGATCGAAACTGTTATGGCTTCCAGTTACAACAGCATCCGGTGTGACTGCTGCGCGGGCACGCTGGAGTACATCAAGGAAAAAAAGGTGTGGCGGTGCCTCTACTGCGGCAACGAGATGCTGCGGGAGAGCCTGCAAGGTCCCGATACCCCGCTGAAAAACGTGGCCCGCCAGGCCATCCGCAACGCGGCCGTGGGCAATCTGTCCGAAGCCCTCAACAACCTCTCGGAGTGCGAGAAGAAGGACGGGCGGTATGTGGGCACCCTCATCGCCCGGCTGTGCGTCCACATGTTCACCCTCATCACCCCCGGCGGCTGCCCGGACGGAGCGAGAAACAGCCTCACCAGCCAGCTCAAGCGGGAGTATGCGGCCATTTTGGAGGTAGACGAGGCCATCTCTCCGGAGGAGGAGGACCTGTACGACTTCATGGACGGGGACGGCTCCCTGGAGTCCAGCTCGGAGCCCTTCGCCGCCCTGCTTCTCACCTTTGACGCTATGGGGGATACGGTCCACCGGGATTTTGTGGCCCAGTTTCTCAAGGTGGAAGCCATTTATCACCGCACCCTCAACGCCCATCTCCTGCGCTACGCCCTTTATAACGGCCAACTGGACATGGCCCGGGGCATCCTGGGCAACACCGACAACCTGGACTGCAAGGACGCCCTCCTCCAGATGCTCTCCCAGTTCCCCGACGCGGCGGACAAGGGCGCTCTGGCCCGGGCCCTCATCCAACGGGCGGGGCTCACCGGCGACGACCACATCCTGCTGGAGGATTACCTCTCCCGGACCGGTGACAGCCTCTCCACCCGGCAGGAGGTCTACTGCGCCGCGGCCCGGGCGGGGGTGCCCGTCTCCATGGAGGTGATCTCCCGCTTTGTGCTGGACGAGGGGGGCGAACCGGCTAAGGCGGCGGAGATCGTCGCCGCCCTGTGCGCCCAAAAACCCACCGACGTGGAGCTCTACTGTCTTATTGAGCAGATCTTCTGCCGCCACAGCGCCCCGCTGGCCCGGGCCGAGCTGGAGGTCATCGCCGCCAGCGGCCTTTTCGTGTCGGTGCCCGTCCCCTTCCTCTGCACCATGCTGGACCGGTCCGATCTGGCCGGGGCGGATAAAATCGCCCTGTTCGCGGCGGCGGACGGCTTTGGGCTGGATCAGCGGGCCAAGGACGCCGTACTGTCCCACTATCTCTCGGAAAACCGGGACGAGCCCGCCGTCCGGCTGGAGGTGCTGCCGGCCCTGCTGGACCGGGTAAAGACCTTATCCACCGGCGCGGTGGAGCAGTATCTCCTCACCTGTACCACCGACGGGGACCAAAAGCCCCAGGTGGTGGCGCTGCTGCTGGGTCTGAAGCTGAATCTCAGCTTTTTCCGCCCCTTGCTGGGCAAGTACTACCGCGGCGCTCCCGACGCACCGCCGGTCCGGGAGGCGGTGCTCTCCCAGCTCAGAGAGGCGGGTTTCCAGATGGACGGCGCGTCCCTGATGGACCTGATCGGGGAGGCCGCGCCGGAGGAGATGGAGCGGACGGTGTCCTTCGTCCAGCAGATGGCCCAAAGCGGCGTCCGCCTTCCCGGCGACGCCCTGAGCCGCTATCTGGAGGGGGCCGGACAGGGTCCCTTCCATCCCCAGATGCTGGCGCTCCTCTCCCAGTCGGCCACCATGATCTCCCCCCAGGCCCTGGCCAATTACGTCCTCTTCGGTCCCGACGACCCGGAGGCCAAGGTCAACGGCGCCCGCTTTTTGGCCCAATGCTCCGGCCAGCCCCTGGGCGCCACGCCCTGCCGGGTGCTCCACCTGGGCAACCAGATCCAGTGTAACCTGTTTCAGGGCTATGTGCTCACCACCCAGGACAGCGGCGCCACCGCCCAGCAGATGACCGACGCCATGGCCGCCGGCCACGTCTCCCTCAAGCCCGCCATAGCGGTCAACGGCGTTTCCATGAGCTTTAAGTCGTACATCCAGCATAACCGCGCGGCTCTCAATCCGGTGACCGAGGCGCTGTGCGATGCCCACGGAGTCTTTCGTCTCTTCTTTTGATTCTAAAACATATCACCGGAAAGGAGGCGTCCGCCTATGACCCAGGAGGAATACGAACAGGAACAACGGGAAATAGAACGGCTGGTCCATCAGATCAACGCCCTCATCGCGGAAAACAACGCCATGGTGGACGAGATCAACAACGCGCTTACCCACATCTGGCAGCTGCAAAGAAACGTGGTGCAGCTCCACAAAAACGTGGACCCGCTGGTCAAGCACGTCTCGGGAGAGGTGAGTCTGGAGGAAGAAAAGGTAAAAATGGTGGACCAGGCGCTGGAAGAGCTGTCGGCCCAGTATTTCACCTTCAAAACCCTGTCCACCGCGTCCAAAAACCTCTCTCAGTACACCGACGAGTATTACACCCGTTTTTCCTACTATGAGCATCTGCGCCGGGTGACCCTGGGCTTTGTCATCGGCCTGGACAAGCGCTTTGTCTCCGACGAAAGCCTGTGCAAGGCGGTGGAAAAGGCCTATCTCCAAAACACCCAGTATTGGCTGGCCTACTGCACCATGGCGGTGATGCTGTGGGCGGGGGACAAGCGGGAAGCCGCCCAGCGCGCGCTGGACAAGGCCCTTTTCATCAACCCTTCCAAGGCATCCCTTTTCTTCATGCTCATCAACCTGCGCTTTGCCCGCACCGCTCCCGCCCAGCAGTGGTTTGTGAGCTATATGGACCGGCTGGAGGCGTCCAACGTGGGGGAGGAATTCCAATACCTCCTCCAGGCCTATCTCACCGGCGCCATGGGCAGCGAGCCCCAGTTCCAGGAGGCGGTGGGCCGCTGCTTCCAGTCCCTGCTGGCCCAAACCGAGGCCACCACCGTGGAATTTGCCCGCAAATTCAGCGACGGCGCCTTCCGCTTCGCCGCCTCCTACCTCCACCGCACCCAGCAGGTCTTTGTCCATCTGAAGGCCAACTGTCAGGAGTTCGGCCTTCTGGACGACCTCCTCTCGGCCGCGGAAAAGAACGCCGTGCTGACTCAGTTTTACGGGGAGCTGGCCGCCGCCGTGGACCAGGAAGGGGAGACCATCGCCCAGCGCATTGAAAACGTGCTCTACTCCCTGGTGAGCAGCTACGACGCCGACGAGCTGGAGGTGGTCAAGAAGATCAAGTATAACGAGGCGGTCATCGCCGCCCAGGGGGACATCTCCGCCGCCCAAAAGAAGTTTGAACAGGACTTCGGCGCCGGACGGAAGCAGACCTTCGGCGACCTGCTGGTCAAGTGGGCCTTTGCCTCCGACCGCAATCTGACGCCCCTCTCGGTGCAGCGCTTCTCCATCTCCTTTATGCGGGAGGCCATCGCCCGGGGCTTTGGCCAGTTTGCCCAGAGTTACCGGGCCAGCGAGCCCCAGACCTGCTCCTTCCAGATCGACGGCTGCTCGCTCTCCTGCACCGAGCACGATTTTGAGCCGGCCCGCCAGCAGGTGGAGCAGTATTACCGCTCCAACCGGCTCAAGTTTATCTTTGCTGACAAGTTCAGCCTGATCTTTGCCGGTTTGATCCTGCTGGGCCTTCTCACCCTGGTATTTACCGCCGTGGCCTTCACGCCGGTGGCCCTGACCATCGGGCTGCTTCTGGTCCTGGCGGGGGTGTTCCTGCTGTGGCGGCGGATCGTGGAGCTGGGCGCGGTTTTGAAAGAAAAACAGCGGCTCAGCGTGGAAAAGCTGCGCTCCACCCTGGAGGAGCTGGGCCAGTGGCGCACCCTCTTCCACCAGGAGGACCAGCGTAACGACGACCTGGTCCGGGCCATCGAGCAGTTCCAATTTTAACGAGCAAGAGGGGGGTCATCCATTATGTCCAACGTCTCCAGCGCCATCCGGGAGCTGAACGATACCATCAATACCTTTGAAGCCCGGGTGGACGTACATGTGCAGAACATCCATCAGTCCAGCGTCAACATCGACGACGCCACCACCCGTATTTATCAGAACATCCAGACCTTTCGGGAGAAGATGGAGCAGGGCGAGCAGAAGCAGCTGGCCCATGAGAACATCATCCGCATCGACCAGATCATCAAGGAGCAGTTCGGCGGCTATGAGACCATCCGGCGCACCGTGATGGGCGTGGTGCGGGATTTCGACATCAACCTGGTGCGCAACAGCACCGTCCAGGAGCTGTCCGAGGAGCTGTGGATCTCCAGCTCCCGCTATTGGCTGTCCTACGCCCTCATGGCCATCACCGCCTGGGTCAACAACTACCCCGAAGTGGCCAAGACCGCCCTGAGCGAGAGCGGCCGGAAGGACGCCATCAAAACCACCCTCTTTTTCTGCCTTCTGAACCTGCGCTTCAACCGCATCGACGCGGCGAAAAAGTGGTTTTGTCAGTACCTGGCCACCCTGGACCCCACCATGCTCCAGCAGGAGACCGCCGTCATGCTCCAGGCCTTCCTGTCCGGCCTCTTCGGCAAGGACAAATCCATGGAGCATGACGTCATCCGGGTCATCGACCAGTGGATCTCCATCATCAACGAGGACGCCTCCATCTGCGAGGAGCTGGTCAACGCCTACAGCCAGTACATCGCCAACATCAACCCCAACGCCACTTTCAACTATGCCGCCATCCTCCAGTACTGCGTCAACTGCGAGGAGCTGTCCCGGTCCTTCATGGGCGTGTGCCGTTACCCGGTGCTGCTGGAGGTGCTCCGCTCCCTGGACGTGGAGGCGCCCCCCCAGCGGGACGACAACTATGCCCAGCGGGTGGACGCGGTGCTCATGAACCTCATCAGCAACTATGACGCCGAGGAGCTGGAGCTCCGCCGCCAGCAGGACTATTTCAATCTGGTGGTGAAGAACGAGGGCAAGGTGGACATCGCCGAGCAGCAGCACCAGGCCCAGGTGGCCCTGGAGGAGGAGCGCTTCAACATCGGCAAGCAGATGATCCGCTGGGCCATCTACGACCAGGACGGGGAGACCGACCCCCAGGTCCGGCGGTTCGGCTTTCAGAACACCAAGAGCTGGTTCAAGACCGCCCTGGAGGGCTGGTCGGCCAAGCTCCAGCAGGAGTTCCCCCTGGAATACCATCTGCGCATCGACACCTGGACCGGCGTGAGCAACGGCAGCGACCAGGCCCAGCAGGTGGAAAACATGCGCCAGTTCTATGAGACCAACAAATTCCGCAATCTCTTCCTGAATACCCCCAACCTGGCCGCGCTGCTGGTGCTGGTGGCGTCGCTGGGTCTGGCCTTTATGACCCTCTTCGCCCTGATCTTCTCGGTGGGCGCCCTGGGCTTCCTCATCTTCCGGGTGGTCAAGGCCATTCAGGACTATCCCCGGCGGGTGAACGCCTCCCTGGAGGCTTTGAACCAGACGCTGGCCGAGATCGCGGATTTCCGGCAGTTCTTCCAGGAAACCGCCAAGCAGAAAGACGAAATCCTCAGCGCCGCCGAATTTATCTGACGGGCGGCGTTTCTGAAAAAGGAGTATTTTGTTATGGATAACGAGCGCACCAACAACGAAAGCCAGAACACCGCCAGCTTTGAGGACGCCATGAACGCCCGCATGAACGCCTACTTCGGCGGTCAGAATCAGAAGACCCCTTCGGTCACCGACGACCGGCTGCGGGAGATGAGCAAAAAGCTGCCCGCCTGGAGCCTGGAGCCGCCCTATTCCTTCCTGAAATGACGGACCTGTGGGGAACGCCGCCCCGCAGCTACGCCCAGTGGATGGACTGTGTGGAGACGCTGCGCCGCCGGACGGTACCCGCCGAGCAGCTGCGCCTGCTGGCCCTGGGGGCTCTGCCCGAGGGGGAGGCCATGGCCCTCCGGCTGGAGCCCCGGCTCACCGAGGCGGTGAACGCCATGCTCAACCGGGCGGCCCGGCATCTGACCGCCCGGCTGAACCAGTGCCTGGAGTGGGGGGAGGCCGAGGAGATCCCCCGGGCGCTGCGCCGCTTCCGGCGGGAGACGGAGGCCTGTCTCTTCTTCCGGGAGCTGTCCTTTTTGCCGGCGGACTACCGCCGGGCCCTGGAGGACTCCTTCCGGCAGGAGGCCCAGCGCTGCTGGGACCAGGTGGTGGAGCCGCTCCGCCTCCGGTGCGCCCAGACGCCTGACGCCCGGTGGGAGGACCTGCTCCATCCCCTCAAACGCATCCGGCTCTTTGCCGAGTGACCGGAGCTTTTTATACGTGGAGGTTATCGTATGGGGAATTTCGCCGCCGCCAAGGCGGAACTCAAGACCTATCTGACGGCCCGGGTGCCGCTGGTGGTGGTCCGCTCGCCGGAACGGGAGCGGGTGGAGCGGATGCTGCGGGAGCTGGTGGCGGAATTACATACCGAGATCTGTTACTACACCGACACCCGGCAGGTGTGCGCCCTGGGGAGCGGCGGCGTCAAGGACGTGGACGGCGACCCGCTGATGTACGCCCGGGAATTCTATCGGGGCCGGCGGGGAGGCATCTTCGCCCTGGGAGAGGTCCGGCGGCTGGGGGAGGAAAACACCTACACCAGAGAGCTGTTGGACATCCTCTACCTGTGCGCCGAGCAGAGCGGCACCCTCATCCTGGTGACCCCCGACCCGGTGTGGTCCCGCCTGGCCCAGCTGGGGATGATGACCGTGCTGGACCGGCCCGACGTGGGGGAGCGCACCGACCAGATCCGCCGCTTTGTGGCCCGGTACGGCGGACGCTATCCCATCCGCTGGGGAGAGGACGACGTGGCCCGGGCCGCCACTCTGCTCCGGGGGTTCAGCGAGATCCAGGTGGAAAACATCCTCTCGGCCACCCTGGTGGAGCACCAGGGGCTGGACCGCAGCCACCTCCAGGCCCTCACCCGGCAGAAAAGCCGCCTTTACGGCTGTGTGGACTCCATCCAGCCGGTGGCGGTGTCCGACGGTCTGGAGGTCTCCGGCCTGGGCTATCTGCGGGCCTGGCTGGAGGAAAAGCGGCGGATCTTTTTCCTCCCCGACGAGGTGCTCCGCCAGCACGGCCTGGAGCCGCCCAACGGCATTTTATTGGCCGGCGTGCCCGGCTGCGGCAAGTCCTACTCGGCCCGGATGGTGGCCAAGAACTGGGAGCTGCCCCTTTTCCGCTTTGACATCGGCGGCGTCTATGACAAGTGGGTGGGGGAGAGCGAGCGGCGGATGGGGGAGGCCCTGGACTTTCTGGACAATGTGGCCCCCTGCGTGGTGTGGATCGACGAGATTGAAAAGGCCCTGGCGGTGTCCAGCCAGGGCAACGACACCGGCAAGCGGGTGCTGGGGCAGTTTTTGTTCTGGCTTCAGGAGTCCACCAGCCGGGTCTTTCTGGTGGCCACCGCCAACGACATCACCCAGCTGCCGCCGGAGCTCTTCCGCAAGGGCCGGTTTTCCCAGGTGTTTTTCGTGGATCTGCCCGGACCGGCGGAACGGGGGGAGGCCATCCTGCAATATGCCCGCCGCTGTCTCCACCGGTCGCCGGACCCGGCGGACGTGGAGGAGCTGGTGGCCCTGAGCGACGGCTGCTCCTACGCCGATATCGAATATGTCATCAAAGAAGCCGCCCAGACCGCCCTGCTGCGGGGAGGGGCTTCGGCGGATCAGGGGTTGATGGCGGCGCTCTTCCGCCAGACCATCCCCTTTGCCCGTACCAATCCCGACGCCGTGGCGGCGCTGCGGGCCTGGGGACGGGAACGGGCGGTCTCTGCCGCCCAACCATGCCAATCCAAGGGAGGGGCTTACCATGAGTAATATCGCCGCCCTGCGGGCCGAGCTCAGCCGGCAGGAGAGCATCAACCGGGAGCTGCGCGCCCAGCTCAACGAGATCTATCAGGGCGTGTCCAGGGCCGACCAGAGTCTCACCAGCTTCCGCAACGCCGCCTGCAGCGTGCTGGAAACCAGCACCCAGCGCATCCAGGCGTCCCATCAGCGCATCCTCTCCTCCATCGAGGTGCAGGCGGACATCGACCGGATGTATGTCCGCTTCAAGCAGATGGAGCTGGCCAACAAAAAGATCCGGGCCTGCAACAACAAAAAATACTATGACTTTGCCAACTACCGCACGGTGCGCAAAATCGTGCGGGGCATTCTGGACAACCTGACCCTCACCGAGGAGGGGTGCAGTTTGGTGTCCGACGGAGTGATCTACAAGTCGGTGGAGCGGCAGCACCTGCAAACCCCCGACTACTGGCTGACCTGCGCGCTTTTGAGCGTCATGGCCTGGCAGAACGACGACAGGGACCTGGCGGACCGGGCCCTGGCCCGGGCGGTGGAGCTGGACAAAAAAAGCGCCTCTATTTTCTATATGCTCTTCAACCTCCGCCTCCACCGGGAGGAGGCCGCCTTAAAATGGTTCTTCCTCTACCAGGAGTGCGACTTTCAGGGGAGCGACCAGCGCACCTTTTTGATGCTCTTCGCCCTGCTGAGCCAGGCCATCCGGGAGTCCACCAACACCCGCACCCGGGGCGAGGTCCAGAAATTCATCCGCAAGGTCATCGCCGACAACGCCCGGGCCGCCGGCTTCCGGCAGGCCGATGTGGTGTCCCGCATCGCCGGCTATCTGGCCGCCATGGCGGGGAGCGACCCGCTGGAGCTGCCCCTGCTCCAGCGCTGCTGCGGCGACTACCAAAAAATCGCCCGGGCGGTGACCCTGGCCCAAAACAACGTGAACATCCTGCAATTTTTGATGGACCTGGCCAACGTGAGCCGGGAGGAGCGCAACACCTATTTGGCCACCTTCCTGGAGGAGCTGATCGACGCCCCCAACCCCACCGAGAAATCGGTCTACGAGGAGATCGAATACAACGAGCTCATCATCCGCTGCAAGGGAGAGGTGGACCAGGCCAAGGAGATTTGGGCCAAGGAGCAGAAGCGGCGGGAGGGAGAACTGGACCTGATTTCCGAGATGATGGGCTGGGTATACGGCAGTGCCCAGGAGGTCAACGGACAGTCTCGCAAGAATATGTTTTCCCTCACCCTGGAGCTCCAGCAGAAGGGGTACGCCCAGTATGTGGAGCAGTACCGCGCTCTGGCCTCTCCCACCCATCCGGTGACCATCGGCGACTATGAGACGGTGGCCGACTTCAACGACCGGGAGGGAGAGCGGCAGAAGATCTCCGCCTTTTACCAGCAGCAGCTGGCCCAAGAGCTGGCCCAGGTGAAGAACTGGCCGGCTTATCTGGCCTTTGGTGTGGGCGCGGCTGCGGCGGTGGGCGGCGTGCTCCTGAGCCCGGCCCTCTTTGTGGCCACGCTGGCAGGCTGTGCGGCGGGCGGGCTGCTGCTCTGGTCCAACGCCCGGCGGCGGCGGCACCTCCAGGAGACCTGTACGCTGAACATCCAGGGCAAAAACGAACTGATGGACCAGCTGTTTGTCCAATATGGCGAGATGGTCCGGCAGTTCTCCCAGTACGACGGCTACGTGGACCAGGTCAACAAGGCTTTTATGTCCTTCTGACACGCTTTTGGGAAAGGAGTCCTTCCCTATGGAGGAAAAACGCTTTTGCATCCGGTGCGGCAAGCCCTGTCCGCCTGGTCAGCATCTGTGCCCCCAGTGCGCCCAGTGGGTGCAGAGCCAGCGCCAAAACGCCCCCTTTCCGGGAGGCGGAGCCACTCCCCAGCCCCCGAAGCCGGCA
>NZ_JACLZC010000043.1 GCF_016901735.1 Pseudoflavonifractor phocaeensis
TTTTCGGAACCGCTCTTGCCTTCCGCCGCTCTGTCCCGCTTTTTTCGTGCCCTCTCGTGAAGCGCTCAGATAGAATACCACCTCCGCCCCCGTTTGTCAACACCTTTTTTCACTTTTTTCCGGGACGCAAAAAGGCGGTCCCTCTTTTCAGAGGAACCGCCCTTTTTGGTTTCATTACAGCAGGCAGGCAACGAGGCTCAGCAGCATGAAGCCGATGGCAACCCACTTGGTCCAGCGGGCCAGCTTCGCGTCCCAGCCTTTGGCCTTGTTCTTGGCCATGAAGGTGTCCGCCACACCGGCGATGGCGCCAGACAGGCCGGCGCTCTTGCCGGACTGAAGGATCACGACACAGATCAGGATGACAGCGAAGATCACCTGGATGACCGTGAGCACAAGTTTCGCGATTTCCATTTTTCCATCTTTCCTTTCCGCCCCACAAAGGGTGCTGATACAAGGGTAACCCCCTGTTGAGCGCAAAGTATCCGCGCTCACGACATGTAACATATATGATAGCACACTCTCCGCTGGATTTCAAGCGGTTTTTGCCCTTTGTCATACCGTTCAGATCACGCTGCGGTTTTTCCATTTGCCTTGGGCAAAACGGATGGTAAAGATGACCGACCGGACGCCCCAGTCAATGATCATGCCGATCCACACCCCCAGCAGCCCCAGGCCCAATCCCCAATCGCAGGCCAGCACATAGCTGGAACCGATGCGGAAGAGAAACATGGAGCCCAGAGAGACCGCCATGGTAAACATCACGTCGCCGGAGGCGCGCAGCGCGTTGGGCAGGGTAAAGGCCATGGGCCAGATGAGCAGGTCAAACACCGCGCACCAGCGCAGCACCTCCGCCGCCATGGCGGTGGCCTCCGGCGTGAGGGCAAAGAGGGTACACAGGGGCTGTGCCAGGAAAAAGAGCAGCACGCTCAGGGAACCCATGGACACATAGACCGTCAGGAGCAGCTTTCTGGTATAGGTCACCGCCTGCTTGGTGTCTCGGGCCCCCATACACTGGCCCACCACTGTAATCATGGCCAGGCCGATGGCTGTACCGGGTACATTGACCACGCCGGCGATGCTGTTGGCAATGGCGTTGGCCGCCACGGCGTTGGTGCCGAAGGTGGTGATGAGGCTGAGCACCAACAGCTTGCCCGCCTGAAAGAGTCCGTTTTCCAGGCCGTTGGGGATGCCGATGGTGAGGATGCGGCGGATCATGTCAAAACGCAGATGGGCATGAAACACCCCGTCGATGCGCAGCACGTTGTCGGGATGGCGGAGGAGCACCAGAATAAAGACCGCGGCCACGATGCGGGAGACCAGGGTACCGATGCCGGCGCCCATGGCCCCCATGTGAAAGCCGTAGATCAGCACCGCATTGACCACCACATTGACCAGGTTGACGATGAGGGAGTTGAACATGGAGACCTTGCTGTTGCCCATGGAACGGAACAGGGCCGCGCCGGCATTGTAGAGAGAGATGAAGGGATAGGCCAGGGCGGTGGTCAGGAAGTAGACCAGGGCGCTGTCCATCACGTCGGGCTCAATGTTGCCGAAGAGCAGGGAGAGCACATGCTGCCGGAACCCCAGCGCCAGCGCCATGAGGAGCATGGCCATGGCAAAGACGGTGTAGAGGAGCTGCCGGGCCGCGGTGCGGGCGTTGTCCTCCTCCCGCCGGCCCAGGTACTGGGAGACCACCACCGCGCCGCCGGTGGACAGGGCGGAAAAGATCTGGATGATAAGCTGGTTGATGTTGTCCACCAGCGAGACGCCGGAGACGGCGGCCTGACCGGCGGTGGTGACCATGACGGTGTCCATCATGCCCACGCTCATGAGCAGAAACTGCTCGATGACCAGGGGAACGATGAGCCGGACCAGGGCTCTGCGGGTAAAAAGGGGCGTTTGTCTTGCCTGTATGGCTGGGGACTCCATAAAAAAGGACCTCCTGTCAGCGTAGGGTCTCGCTGTCGTTTTAGCAAATATTTTAGACTTCCGCTCCCACGGTGACAATGGCGATTCTATACAAATTTATCAAGCAATCTCCCTTCTTTTTCCTTCCAGAAGGGTTTGACAACAATTGACATATCATTTTCTTTTTGCTTCTTGCCCTTCCCCTCCGGCTTTGCTATCCTTATATTGTGCCGAATATGGAGAAAATACGTCAGGAGGCATTTTACATGGGTTCTTTGTGTTGTGATATTTGCGGCAGCACCCTTACCATGCAGGCCGACGGAACAGGCGCCGTTTGTCAAGCCTGCGGGATGCGGTATGGGTTGGACCGTCTCCAGGCCAAGGCCGGCCAGCAGCAGACGCCCAAACCGGCCCCTTCCGGCCGGAAGTCCCAGAACCAGCAAGAGGAGGACGTAGCCGGTTATTATATCCTGGTCAAACAATATTATAACGCCGGAGACTTCCGGTCCGCGCAGATTTTTGTAAACACCATATTGTCTCTCCTGCCCGATCACCCCAGAGTCAAAAAATGGGCGGCTGAGCTGCGGGAGTTGGTGGAGGACTGCCAGATCGAACAGGATGTTTTCGTCAAATACCGGGGTACATCCAAAACATTCCGCGTTCCACCCAGCATTACCAAAATCGCGGACTACGCCTTTCAGAACGCCCCCTGCGCTTCCCTGCTGCTCCCCGACACCATCACCGATATCGGCAGCTTCTCTTTTTACGGCTGTACGGCCCTGCAGGCCATGGTCATCCCCAACCATGTGACCTCCATCGGTACTCTGGCCTTTGGGGAATGCCTGTCCCTTCGCTCCCTGGTCGTCTCGGACAGCGTGCGGACCATTGGAAGCTCGGCCTTTTCGGGGTGCCGAACGCTGGAGTCAGTCAAAATCCCGCCCCGCCTCTACGATCCCGCGCTTTTTCTGGATGTGCTGGGCAATCCCTGTCCGTGGCTCTCCAACCTCTGGCGGGAAAGCGGCCGATGCAAATACTGCGGCGGCCGGCTCAAGGGTCTTTTCTCCCCGTCCTGCGCCAGCTGCGGCAAAAAGCAGGCGTAAGGGTGATTACCGCCGCAGATAGCGCCGGGCCGCCAGGTTGGCCCGTGCAGCCGCCCGGGCCTCGTCGAAGGTGGTGAGCTCCCCCTTCTGCACCACCGCCACGCCGTTGACGATGGTATAATCCACCGGTCCTCCACAGCCCACCGTACACAGCAGGGCCTTGGGGTCAAACTGGGCCCCCACCAGCGCCAGCTTGTCCAGGGAGACGGCGAAGAGATCGGCGGCCATATTGGGGGCCAGCGCCCCCAGGTCGTCCCGCCCCAGCAGCTGGGCCGAGCCCCGGGTGGCCAGCTTCAGCAGCTGGTAGCCGTCCGGCGCCCCTGTTCCGGCGGCGAGCCGGTGGAGGAGATAGGCCGTCCGCAGCTCCTCCAGCAGGTTGGAGGAAGCGCCGTCCGACCCCAGCCCCACCGGAATGCCCAGGCGCAGCATCTCCGGCACCCGGCACACCCCAGAGGCGCGCTGCATATTGGAGACAGGACAGTGGGCCACGCCGGTGCCCGTCTCGGCCAGCAGATGCAGGTCGCTGTCGTTCAGGCGGATGCCGTGGGCGTACCAGACGTCGGTGCCCGTCCAGCCCAGCGTGGCCAGATAGGCCGCCGGACGCATCCCGAACCGCTCCAGGACATACCGCTCCTCGTCTCTGGTCCCGGCCGCATGGGTGTGGAGCCGCACCCCCAACCGCCGGGCCAGGGCGGCGCTCTCCCGCATCAGGTCGGCCGACGCCGAAAAAAGAGAACAGGGCGCCAGCGCCACCTGACGCATGGAAAAGCGGCTCTCGTCGTGCCAAACCTTGACCAGTCGTTCGGAATCGGCTAAAATCTCATCCATGGACTGGACCAGGCTGTCGGGCGGCAGAGCGCCGTCCTTTTCCGACAGGTCCATGGACCCCCGGGCGGCGTGAAAACGCATCCCCGCCAGGGCCGCGGCCCGGAACTGATTGGCCAGCAGGTCGCCCACACCGGCGGGAAAGACATAATGGTGGTCAAGGCAGGTGGTGCAGCCGCTTTTGAGCAGCTCCCCCATCCCGGCCAGGGAGGACCAGTAGACGCTCTCCCCGTCCAGATGCCGCCACATCCCGTACAGCGCCCGCAGCCACGGCAAGAGCCCCATGGACTGCACTTCCGGCAGATTGCGGGAAAAGATCCGGAAGAGGTGATGGTGGGTGTTGATGAGCCCGGGATAGAGGATCAGATCGGAGGCGTCGATGCACTGGTCGGCCTGCATCCGCCGCTCTCCGATGTATTCGATGACGTTGTCCCGGATAAAGAGGTTGGCGTGTTCCCAAAGGGTATCCTTATCGTCGCAGGAGACGATATAGCGGGCGTTCCGGATGAGCAAAGTCGCCATAAGGCAGCCTCCTTTCACCGTACCGTTGTAGTCCTCCTCATGATACCCGATTTTTTCCAAAAGGTCAATTTATGTCGGCCGTTTCTGCGCGATAAGGAGAACCATGATGAAAAAAGAACTCCATTGGACCAGTCGGACAGGGGACTTCTGCGCCCGGTGCACCGCGCTGCTCTGCTTTTTGATCTGGGCGGCGGCGCTGGTGCAGGCGGGCCGGTCGGGCCACGGCCAGGCGCTGGCGGCGGGGCTGCTGCTCTGCCTGCCGGCGGGCTGGCTGATGTTCCGGGCCCTGTCCCGGCTCAAACGGCTGGGCCCCGCCAAGGTCCTGACCCTGCTCACCCTGCTCTGTCTGGTCTGCAAGCTGGCCTGGGTGCTGTGGGCCGTCATCGAGCCGGAGATGGACTATAAAACCTTCTGGGACTCGGCCCAGGCGCTGACCACCCAGGAGGTGCTGCAAGGGGGGCGGTACATCGCCCTCTTCCCCCATATTTTCGGCTACGCCTGGTTCCTCAGCCTGCTGATCGGGATGTTCGGCCCCCTCTCCCTGCTGGCCCCGGTGACCAACGCCCTCCTTTCGGTCTGCGGGGGCCTGCTCCTCTTTTTCCTGGTCAACCGCCGTTTCGGCTTTGAGACGGGCTGCGGCGCGCTGGTGCTCTGGACCCTGTGCCCCTCTCAGACCATCTATAATATGTTCGTCCTCTCCGAGCCCCTTTACACCACCCTGCTGCTGGGCGTCCTGGCGCTGATCGCCCTCTTTGCGGACCGCTGGAAGGACTGGGGTCCGGTCCGCCAGGCGGCGGCGGGGGTGGGAACCGGTCTTTTGCTGGCGGCGGTCAACTTCACCCGCCCGGTGGGAGCCATCATCCTCATCGCCCTGGGGCTGTGGCTGGCGCTGATCCATGCCGACGGCTGGCGCAATCCCCCCTTCCGCCGGAGCTGGCTGCTCTTCTGCGCGGCGCTGGTGGCGGTGTACGCCCTGGCCGGCGGTCTGGGCCGGCAGTACATCGCCGCCCGGCTGGGGGAGGAGCCCTCCGCCACCACCGGCTATAACATCCTGGTGGGGCTCAACCCCGATTCGGGCGGAAAGTGGAACTGGACCGACAGCGACGCCCTCACCCAGGCCAACACCGCCGACCGCTCCGCCCAGGAGGTGCAGGAGGAGATGCTGGAGCTGGCAAAGGACCGGCTTTTCTCCGGCCAGGTGGACCTGCTGGCCCTTCTCCCCCAAAAGCTTGCCACCTTTCTGGGTACGGATGACGCCTGCACCGGCTACGCCGTCAGCGTCCTGCGGCACCGGAACGAATTATCCTTTTTGTGCAACGCCTTCTGGTACGGGGCCATCGGCCTCTCCCTCATCGCCCTGCTCCATGTGGTCCGCACCGGAGAACGAAGCTCCGTCCAGCTGTGTATCCTCTACTGCATCGGCCTGACCATGGCCCAGATGCTGGTAGAGGTCGCGGGTCGTTATCATTATTCTCTATGGATCGTGCTGGCCGTGTTGGCCGCGTGGGGCGCGCGGCTGCTGCCCGTCCCGGGCGGGAAAACGAAGGAATAAACAGCACAAAACCGCCCTCATCCGGCCTTTGCCTGGGATGAGGGCGGTTTTTTGCTTGGAATTCAGAAACGGGGATTCAGCAGGGGCCGGCTGACATGGGCCCGGAAAAACTGGATGATGGGGCCGTTGAAAAAGGCGTTGCACAGGGTGCCGATGCCAATGATCATCCAAAGATCGTCCTTGCCCGCCAGGCAGAAGAGCACTCCCACCGCCACACAGGTGATGTCGCCGGCCACTCTGGCATACTGAAATTTCAGCTTGCCGCCGGTCAGGGTTTCCGCGATGAGGGCCACGCTGTCATAGGGGGCGATGCCCAGCTCCGCGTCCATGTAAAGGGCCACGCCCAGCGCGGCCAGGAGACACCCCGCCGCCAGGGCCGCCACGCGCAGCGGCAGCGTCATGGGGATCTGGAGCCGGTCATTCACCAGCCAGCAAAGGAAGTCGGCGCAGTACCCCACCCCCACCATGTTTACGATGGTGCCCGGGCCGATGCACCGGCGCACGGTGAAAAAGACCGCCACCAGAATCATGGCGTTCATGATGAGCTGCCAGGTGCCGAAGCCCATGTCCAGAAAGCCGCTGATGCCCAGATTCATGCAGGTAAAGGCGTCCACGCCAAAGCCGCTCAGACGGTAGCAGCCCACGGCGATGCTGATGAGCAAAATGCCCAGCACCATCATGGCACACCGTTTGGTCCAGTTCCCGCCGGTCTCCATGGTCATGCCTCCCCTTCCGCCGCGCGGATGAGGTAGAGCCGGGAGTCAAAATCATGGCTCAACACCTCGCCGTCCTCCGCCTGTCCGCAGGCGGCGTCGCTGGTGACCAGACCCGCGTACATCAGCTCGGCTCCGCCGTACCGGCCCTCCAGGCCGCTGACCCGGTATTGGGTCTCCTCGTCCAGCCCCTGGAGGCGCAGCCGGCTGTTGGGGAGGTTGGTGCCGTTGAGGATACGGTACCAGCCCACAATGGCCTCCTTTTTGTCCTCGCTCACCACCATCCACGCCGCAACGTTTCCCTCAAAGGGGCTTTGCAGGCGGTAGAAGGCGCCGAACTGGAGGAGCTGCCGGTGGTCCTTCATAAATTGGATCTGGCGCTTGACCTCCTCCCGCTCCTCTTCGGTCAGGGCGTTCAGGTCCAGCTCATAGCCGAAGGTGCCGAAATAGGCCACGTTGGCCCGGGTGTCCAGGGGCGTCACCCGGTTGACCTGGTGGTTGGGCGCCACCGAAACATGGCTCCCCATGCAGCTGACGGGATAGGCATAGGAGGTGCCGTACTGGATCTTGAGGCGCTCCACCGCGTCGGTATCGTCGCTGGTCCAGCCCTGGGGGGCATAGTAGAGGATGCCTGGGTCGAACCGTCCGCCGCCGCTGGCGCAGGACTCAAAGAGCACATGGGGGAACCGGCTGGTCAGCCGCTCGTACAGGTCATACACCCCCAGGATATAGCGGTGATACACCTCTCCCTGCCGGTCGGCGGGGAGGGCGGCGGAATAACACTCGGTGATGCTGCGGTTCATGTCCCACTTGACATAGGAGATCCTGGCCTCGGACAGGAGCTTGGCCATCTGCTCATAGATGCAGTCCACCACTTCTTTACGGGAAAAATCCAGCACATACTGATAGCGCCCGTGAGAGGTTCTCCGGCCCGGCGTGCGGATGATCCAGTCCGGGTGGGCCCGGTAGAGGTCGGAGTCCTTATTGACCATCTCCGGCTCAAACCACAGCCCGAACCGCATACCCAGGTCCTCGATGCGCCGGGCCAGACCGGCGACGCCGTTTTTCAGCCGCTGGGGATTGGCCACCCAGTCCCCCAGTCCGGCGTGCTCACTGCTCCGCTGGCCGAACCAGCCGTCATCCAGCACGAAGAGCTCCACCCCGCACGCCTTGGCCGTTTGAGCGATGCGGACCAGACGCTCCTCGGTAAAGTCGAAATAGGTGGCCTCCCAGTTGTTGATGAGGATGGGCCGGGGCCGGTCCCGCCAGACGCCCCGGGCCAGCCGCTTTTGGAAGAGCTTGTGGAAGGTCTGGCTCAGGTGGTTGAGGCCCTTTCTCGTATAAACCACCACCGCCTCCGGGGTCTGGAAGGTCTCGCCGGGAGACAGCTTCCAGTCAAAGCCGGCGGGATGAATGCCCATGAGCATCCGGGTGGTGTCGTAGGTGTCCACCTCCGCCTGGGCCAGGAAATTGCCGCTGTAAATGAGGCTGAACCCCAGGGCCTCCCCCTGGAATTCATCCGCTGTGGGCCGTTTGAGCAGTACAAAGGGGTTGTGGTTGTGGGAGGAGTTGCCCCGCAGGCTGCCCACCGACTGGATACCCTGGGTCAGGGGCCTTGTTTTGGGGTAGCGCTCTCTGGCCCAGGCGCCGGAGAACTGCACCCAGTCGTAGGCGCTGTCGGGCAGATCCAGGCAGAGGCTCATGGCGGTGGTGAGGTGCAATGCCTCCCTGCCCCCGTTGCAAAAGCGCACGCTCCTGGCCAGGATGCCGCCGTCCCGGAAGAGGGTATAAAGAAGCTCTGCCTTCAAACCGGTCAGCTCATCCTCCAGCTCCAGCACCAGGGTCTCGGCCTCCTCCGGCTCCTCGGTGTAGGTGGCCGGCAGCCCGGGCAGGGCGGGCTTTCCCTTCTGAACCCGGAAGCCCTGATAACGAAGCTCCGAAATGCGGCTGCCGTTCTCCTGCACCACCTCCACCGCCGGCATACGGTAATCCGTGGTTCCAAACGAGGGGTATTCCTGCCGCAGATGCTCCATAGAAAAGCGCTTGTCAATGTCGAACACGCAGGAGGACATGGGGCGCATATGGTTTTCGATCAGGTAGGAATAGTCCTCCTTCCGGCCGATCCGGGGGCCGAAGTAGACCTGTCCCAGCTGTCCGTTGGGCAGGACCTGCATGGTATAGCTGATGTCATGATTGCAAAGGTGGAAGGTATTGCCCGTCTTACTGACCAAGATGCTCATGACTGCCAACCCTTTCTGTCTGATATGGGAAGCGCCGCGCGTTCCCGGCATTCCTCTCTTTTTATTATACCGGAAATATTTCCTCCGCATAGGCAATCATGTATCCTAAACCAGTTCGGATGTGCTCATTTTCAGCCATTCGCTACCGCGATGGACACCGAGTCTTTTTCCCAATACATGGCCATCACATGGTTTTTCCAGTCGGAGGGGTCGGTGGTGATGTCCTGCTGATAGAGGAGAATGGGCCGGGACCGGATGGCCGGAAAGACGGGGTCGGACACCGCCGGGTCGGTCAAATCCGCCAGGCGCGCGTCCCGCTCCTGGGCATAGGCAGCCGCCACGCCGCTGTTCAGCTCCCGCAGGCAGCCGGCGGTAAAGCCGGTGGGACCGTAAGAAAACAGGCAAAATCCCGCCAGCAGCACCAGCGCCGCCGCCGCTGTTCTTCCCATCCAGGGCCGCGGCTTGGGGAACGCTGGGGTTTGCCTCAAAAACCGCCGGAGCCAGCCCACACAGTACCACTCGCACAGGAGATAGAGCCAGTAGGAGGAAAAATAGACGATGTCCCGCAGGCGCAGGGGTCCGGCGTTGGAGGCGGCATAAAAATGGGGGGTATTCTGGGCCGCGAAGAGGAGAAAGACCGCCGCCGCGAAGAGGCCGGGCAGGGGGAAGGAAAAGCCGCTCTTGCCGCACAGCCGCCAAAGCGGAGGGAGCCAGGCCAGCAGCATCAGGAGGATGGGCCAGTTGGGCCACTCCATCAGATCGGCGGCCGCCTGTCCAATCGCCTCCCAGATGGCCTGCACCGGCGGAGTGGAGGCGACGGTATCCTGCCGGACCTGGTTGCCCGGGGCGGCCATGCTGATGAAGAAGGGGATCACCTCCCCGCACAGCAGCAGGAAGGCGCTCCAACGCGCCCGCTTTTTCCACATGGCATAAAGCCAAAATAAGCCCCCCAGCAGCGCGGAGAGGAGGGCGGAGACATAGTTGGAACCGCCCACCAGAATGCCGCACAAAAGCCCGGGAACCAGAATCGCCGCCCGGTTGGACCTGGGCAGGAAGAGCAGCGCGGCAAAGCGCTCCGCATAAAAGAGGGAGAGGCCATAAAAAAACGTATAGTACACCGAACCGTTCCACCAGTAAACGCTGTTCAGGGGGGAGGGCATAAACTGGGTGGCGCAGATCAGCATGGGAACGGCAATATAGATCACATCCCGCCAGTCTCCCCCCGCCAGGCGGCGGACCAGGGTGTCCGTCAGCTTGACCGTACCGGCGATGAGGCTGGCCAGCATGACCACCGCGGTGATCCCGTAGGCCGTCTCGCCCCAGATGCAGGGGGTCAGAGACATCATCCCCACCGCCGCAAAGCTGCCCTGCCAGCTCTGATAGTAGCCGGAGACGGTGCGCCACACCGCCGCCAGCAGACTTTCCCCGTTTTGAAGGGCGTGATAGGTATAGATCCCGAAGCAATAGTCGTCCGCCGAGCCCCGGGCATAGCGGCTCAGGGCCAGCACAGGGATCAAAAGCAGCAAAAAAGCCAGCAGCAGAAGCAGCGCGCCGCCGCTGCGGAGCCGTTTCCGGCCTTGTTCGTCTAAGTTCATTACAATCTCCTTTCCAGCATAGACGTATCCGTACCGTTTCGCTCTATGATAAAACAATGCGGCGCGGCCTATGATTGCGGCGAATTTCAAAAATAAAAAAGTCCTGCAACCCATTGGTTACAGGACTTTTTTGGCACGCCCGAAGGGACTCGAACCCCCAACATTCAGAACCGGAATCTGACGCTCTATCCAATTGAACTACGGACGCATCTCTACTTTTGAAAGCCTAATTATTATAACAGAGCTTTTTTCATTTGTAAAGAGGCAGGACAAAATTTTTTCTGCTCTTGTCATCCCCATCAAAATCGGATACAGTACCTTCAGAAAGGAGGCATTGCTATGCTATTGATCTGGTACCCCAAATGCTCCACCTGCCGCAAGGCCAAGGCCTGGCTGGATGCCCACGGTCTCTCCTGCGACCTGCGGGACATCAAGGCCCAGCCCCCCACCGCGGCGGAATTGACCGTCTGGCAGAAGGTCAGCGGTCTGCCCCTGCGCCGTTGGTTCAACACCAGCGGACAGGTCTACCGGGCTTTGGATCTGAAAAACCGGCTGGACGGCATGGAAGAGGAAAAACAGCTGGAACTTCTGGCCAGCGACGGCATGCTGGTCAAGCGCCCCGTTTTGGTGGCGGAGGACCGGGTGCTGGTGGGCTTCCGGGAAGCCGACTGGTCTGGGCTGCTGCCCTAACGGTTCCGAGCGGACTGCCGTCTTGTCAGACGGCAGTCCTTTTTCCGGGCGCGGCCCTGCGCGGGCGGCGGGTTCGGCCTCCGCGGCCAGCGCTAGGCCCTTTTCCCGAAAAGGGCCTGGACCAAAAGGGGACAAGGGGACAAGGGGGATACCCCCCTTGTCAATCCCCCAGGTGCGCCGGAACCGCGTTAAAACAATAACCTTGTACCCGCAGTTGGCACCTGATTGATCGATTCAGTTTTGCAGGACTTACCAGTCGGGCGTTAGATAGAAGCTTTCTTTGCCTGCTTTATTTTTTGCAGCTGGTAAAGGGGAAAGGAAGCCCACGGACCGGCGGTCCGGGGGCAAATGAAAGCTTTCTTTGCCTACTTTCTTTCTCGAAAGAAAGTAGGTCAGCCGATGCCGCCGTAGAGGATGCCGAAGAGGACCACCAGGGCGGACAAAATCACATAGGAGTAGCCGATCACCGGGAAGGCCCGGCCCAGAGGACGGGTCCGGCCCCGCTCCAGCTCTTCCTTGAGGAGCCCAATGCCCAGCAGGAAGTAGATAAATACCGCGCACAGCACCGCGCCGAAGGGAGAGACGTAGATGGTCACCGCATCCAGCCAGGCGCCCATCTTGGGCAGGGATTCCAGGAAGAGGGACACGCCGAACACCACCGCCGCGATGATCCACACCGCCCAGGTCCGGGAGAGCTTCAAGCGGCTGGACAGCGCCTCGCTGCAAGCCTCCATCATATTCACCAGTGAGGTGATCCCGGCAAAAAAGACGGAGACAAAGAACAAGATGGCAAACAGCCGTCCGGCGGGCATCTGGGCAAAGACCTGGGGCAGGGTGACGAACATCAGGGAGGGCCCGCTGGTGGGGTCAATGCCGAAGGCAAACACCGCCGGCAGGATGGCAAAGCCGGCCAGCAGGGCGGCAATGGTATCCAGCAGAGCGGTATAGCCCGAATGCTTGATGATGTCCTCGTCCTTTTTCATATAGCTGCCGTAAATGAGCATCCCGGCCCCGTTGATGGACAGGGAGAAAAAGGCCTGTCCCATGGCGTAGATCCAGGTCTTGGGCTGGAGGAGATAGCTCCAGTCGGGCTGGAGGAGATAGGCATAGCCCCCCTCGGAGCCGGGCAGGAAAAAGACCCGGACGGCGATGATGAGAAAGAGAATGAAAAAGGCGGGCATCATAAACTTGCTGATCTTCTCAATGCCGCCCTCCACGCCCAGAATGAGGATGAGGGCGGTGAGGACCACGGCGATCAAATGCCAGGGGACGGAGCCGAACTCCACGGCCAGGGCGTCAAAGTAGGTCTGGGCGTCGCCGGCAAGCACCGAGCCGGTGATGGCGCCGGCGCAGTAGCGCAGCACCCAGCCCACCACCACCGAGTAGCCGATGGCAATGCCCAGCACCCCCAGCAGAGGCAGCAGGCCGATGAGGGCGCCCCCCTTCCAGCCCCGGCGCTTGAAAATGAAGTCAAAGGAACCGGCGGTGCCGGTGCCGGTCATGCGTCCCAGGGCGAACTCCGCCGACAGGCCGGCGTAGCTGAAGAGGGCCACAAAGATAAAATAGGGAATGAGAAAGGCGCCGCCGCCGTACTGGCCCACCCGGTAGGGAAAGAGCCAGATATTGCCCATTCCCACGGCGGACCCTACCGCCGCTAGCACGAAGCCCACCGAGCTTGTAAACTTGGCGGCTTTGTTCTTTTCTGACATGGTTTCTGATTCTCCTTAGATAATGTGATATGTCCAGCGGCGAAATGCCCTGGGCGGCCAACGCAAGATAACAGCGCCCTTCACCAGCGCTTTATGGAAATTCTCTCTCGAGAGATGAAAGCTCTCTTTGCCTACTTTCTCTCCCGAGAGATGAAAGCTCTCTTTGCCTACTTTCTCTCTCGAGAGAAAGTAGGTCGGTGAGGGCGCGGACTGTTTTTCCCGTCCAGCCGGTGACCGTGCGGGCGGTAAACAGGCAGTTGAGCACTGCTTCCTCGGCGCACTCCGCCGCCGCCTGGAAGGGCAGGTCCATGGCGTCCTCCCGGAAGGCAGTGACGGTACGCAGCTTTTCCTGGACCCGGTGATCGTAGGGATTGGCGGTGGAAAAAGCCAAAAAGACCTCGCCGCTGCCGTGGCCGATGTAGGACCCCAGCCGGGCCAGACCCACGCTCACCCGCTTGGCCACCCGTTCCAGCTGCCGGGCGTCCAGGGGCAGGTCGGTGGCCACAATGGCGATGCAGGAGCCCTGATCCTCGGTCTGACCCACCTCCAGCATTTGGGCCAGCGTGGGGCCGATGTGCCGGCCGCCAATGGTGAGGTCCCGCAGGTTGCCGTGGTTGGCCAGCACCAGCACTCCCAGGGTATAGGTCTGCCCATCCACTTCCATCAGACGGGAGGCCGAGCCGATGCCCCCCTTCAGATCGTGGCACACCATGCCCTTGCCGGCCCCCACGTCCCCTTCGTCGAAGTCGGTCCCGGCGGCCTCCATGGCGGCCCGGACGTGGCGCTCCTCCACCGCCCGGCGGCAGATGTCGTTGAGGGTGGCGTCGTTGCACTCGCACACCACCGGATTGACCGAGCGCAGCTCGATCCCCTCCTCCTCGCACCGCTCCGCCAGATAGCCCACCAGAGCGTCGTGGACCTTGCCCACGTTGAGGGTGTTGGTGAGGGCGATGGGGCTCTCCAGGGTGCCCAGCTCCTGGATCTGCACCAGGCCGGCGCTCTTGCCGTAGCCGTTAAGCACAAAGGCGGCGGCGGGCAGCTTGTGGACAAAGGGATTTTCCCCACAGGGGAACAAAACGGTGACGCCGGTCTTGTGGGTATCGGTGTCAATGGTGCAGTGCCCCACGGTGACGCCGGGCACATCGGTGATTTTGTCCCTCGGGCCGGGCGGCAGGGTGCCTACCTGCAAGCCGTACCGGGACGCGCGGATCTGCTCCACGGCAATCGCTCCTCTCTACTGTCGGCAGTATTCCACATTATCGGGGAAATCGGTGGAAAAGTCAAGAGCGCCAGGGAATTCTGCTTTGCTTTGGGAAAGCTTTTGTGGTACAATGAATGGTCCAAAAGAACTGTGCGGAGCGTCGCCGGGCTTTCCCCGCCGCTCCGTGAGAAAGGAAACTGATCGTACATGCTCAACCGTGACGAAGCACTTCGTTTCTGCCGTGCCCGGCGGGCGGCCATCGCCCTGGATTACCAGAATCTCAACCCGGAACAGCAAAAGGCCGTCCTGGCCACCGAAGGCCCCCTGCTGCTGCTGGCCGGGGCGGGCAGCGGCAAGACCACGGTGCTCATCCATCGGGTGGCCAACCTGATCCGCTATGGCCGGGGCTCCGACGCCGACGAGGTCCCCGCCTGGGTCACGCCGGAGGACCTGGCCTTTCTGGAAGCCTACGTCCAGCGCCCCGATCCCGACCAAAAAAGCCAGCAGGAGCGCCTTTGCCGCCTGGACCCGGCGGCGCCCTGGTCCATCCTGGCCATCACCTTCACCAACAAGGCCGCCGGCGAGCTCAAGGACCGGCTGGAACGCCTTCTGGGCCCCCAGGCCAACGACATCTGGGCCTCCACCTTCCACTCGGCCTGCGTGCGCATCCTGCGGCGGGACATCGAGCGTCTGGGCTTTCAGCCCTCCTTTACCATCTACGACACCGCCGACGCCGAGCGGGTCTTAAAGGACATCATCAAGGAATTCAACCTGGACGACAAGACCTTCGCCCCCCGCACCCTCCTGGGCTATATCTCCCGGGCCAAGGACGACATGAAAACCGGCGAGCAGTACCTCCGGCAGTGCGAAAAGAGCGGCGACCTGCGCCTCCAAAAGATCGCCCAGGTGTACGCCGAGTACGAAAAACGGCTGAAAAAAGCCAACGCCCTGGATTTTGACGACATCATCCTCCACACCGTCCGCCTCCTGCTGGACTTTGAGGACGTCCGATCCTACTGGCAGAAGAAATTCCGCTACGTCCTCATCGATGAGTACCAGGACACCAACCACCTCCAGTATCTGCTGGCCTCCACCCTGGCCGGGGGCTATGAAAACATCTGCGTGGTGGGCGACGACGACCAGTCCATCTACCGCTTCCGGGGCGCCACCATCGAGAACATCCTCTCCTTTGAAAGCCAGTACAAGGGCGCCCGGGTCATCCGCCTGGAGCAGAATTACCGCTCCACCAAAAGCATCCTGGAGGCCTCCAACGCGGTGATCCGCAACAACCAGGGCCGCAAGGGCAAGGAGCTCTGGACCCGGCACGACCAGGGGGAGCCGGTCCACTGCTACACCGCCATGAACGAGCACGACGAGGCCCAGTATGTGGCGGCCCAGATCCTGGGGGACGTCTCGGCGGGCAAGGACTGGAAGGACCACGCCGTCCTCTACCGGATGAACGCCCAGTCCAACCAGCTGGAACAGGCTTTTAAGCGCAACGCCATCCCCTACCGCATCATCGGCGGCATCCGCTTTTTCGACCGGGCCGAGATCAAGGACATGCTGGCCTATCTGTGCGTGGTCAACTTCCCCGGCGACGACCTGCGGCTGGGCCGGGTCATCAACAATCCCCCCAGAGGCATCGGCCAAAAGACCATCGACACCGCTCAGGCCCTGGCCGCCCGGGAGGGGGTCCACCTGTGGGACATCGTGAGCAACGCCGGGGCCTATCCCGAGCTCCAGAAGTCCGCGGCCAAACTGGGCCAGTTCGCCGAGCTCATCCGGGACCTGCGGCAGCTCAGCGGCGAGCTGTCCCTGCCGGAGTTTTATGAGGAGGTCCTCAAGCGCACCGGCTATGTGGCCATGCTGGAGCAAAAGCACTCCATCGAGGAGCGCACCCGATTGGAAAACGTCCACGAGCTCTCCTCCTCCATCCAGAACTATCTGGAAAACGCGGTGGAGGAGCCGTCGCTGGCTGGCTTCCTGGACGAGATCGCCCTCTATACCGATCTGGACGCCCAGGATTCCAGCGAAAACTGCGTGGTGCTCATGACCATGCACTCGGCCAAGGGTCTGGAATTCCCGGTGGTCTTTGTGGTGGGGGTGGAAGAGGGCATTTTCCCCGGCATCCGGGCCATCGGCGAGCCGGAGGAGATGGAGGAGGAGCGCCGGCTGTGCTATGTGGCCATGACCCGTGCCAAGGAGCGGCTCCACATGACCTGCGCCAACCAGCGGATGATTTTTGGCCGCACCAGCTCCAACCGTCCCTCCCGCTTTTTGGGCGAGATCCCCGCCGAGCTGGTGGAGCGGGGCGGACATGACCGCCGGGGCGGCGAGAGCGGCGAGCACAAGTGGCAGCCCCCCCAGCGGCGTCAGCGTCCCCGTCCGGTGTACGACCGGGGCTACTCGGTGGGCAGCGGCTATACGGGCTACGCCTCCTCTTCGGGCAGTACCGCCGCCACGGAGCAGGGGGGCGCCCACCGCACCCTGGGCATGAGCCGGCCGGTGGCCGCTCTCCCCTCCTTCCAGAAGGGGGACCGGGTGGTCCACACCGCCTTCGGCCCGGGCCTCATCACCGGCTTTACCCCCATGGGGGGAGACGCCCTCATTGAGATCGCCTTTGACCAGGGGGGCACCAAAAAGCTCATGCTCAAGGCCGCCGCCCAGCACATGACCAAGGAAGAGGCGGATTAAAGCAGGGTCTCAAAGCTTTCGATGTACCGGTCGCAGACCATCTCCATCTCCTCCCGGTGGCCTTCGTAAAAGGGGTCGTACACCCCCACCACCCGGATGCCGGCGGCCTGGGCGGTGCGGCAGGCGGCGGGGGAGTCCTCAAAGAGGGTGCAGTCCCGGGGGGAGACCCCCAGATGGGTCAGCACCGCCTGGAAAAACCGGGGGTCCCGCTTTTCCACCCCCAACTCCTGGGCAAAGAGGATTTGGGGGAAAAACCGGTCCAGTCCGTGGCGCTCCAGCACCGTATGGCAAAGCTCCGGCACGCAGGCGGTGACCAGTGCCATGGACGCTCCCCGGGCGGCGCAGCGCTCCAAAAAGGGCTTGGCCCCCGCCTTCAGGGGGATGCGCTTGCCATATGCCTCCCCGATGAGCTCCATCCACTCGTCCATGATCTGCTGTGGGGTCTCCTTCAGGCCGTAATATGCCTGGGTGAACTGGGCCGCCACGGGGAAGATGGACTGGCCCACCACCCGGTTGTATTCCTCGGTGGGGGTCAGGCCCCGGCGGAAGAGGAAGGTATTGTCCACCTCCACCCAAGCCTGGTTGGAGTCGATGAGGGTCCCGTCCAGATCGAATAACAGCATGTTCAAAACCTCCTGACGCCTGCGCGTCGTTTTGTCATTCTTTTATGATACCACAAAACACTTTCCATGCAAAGGAGCGGATATTCCGTGCACGAAACCCGTATGCGCCGTCTGGCAAAGCCCATGCTTTTCGCCGCGGCCTTTATCTGGGGCTCCTCCTTCTTCATCATGAAGGGGGCGGTGGATGTGATCCCCACCTTTTTCCTCCTGGCCTTCCGGTTCACCGGCGGCGCCGCCCTGCTGGCCCTGATCTGCTGGAAGAAGTGGAAGTCTCTCTTTACCCCGGATTACCTGTGGCGGGGCGCCATCATCGGCGGCTTTCTCTTTCTGGCCTACTCGGTGCAGACCTTCGGGCTTATGGGCACCACGCCCTCCAAAAACGCCTTCTTGACCGCGGTCTACTGCGTGCTGGTTCCCTTTTTCTACTGGGCGGCAGCCAAACGGCGGCCTGACCGGTACAACATCGCCGCGGCGCTGCTGTGCGTGGCCGGGGTGGGGCTGGTCTCCCTCAGCGGCGACCTCACCGTCACCTGGGGCGACGGGCTGACCTTGATCTGCGCCATTTTCTATGCGGCCCACATCGTAGCGGTGTCCAAGGTCTCTCCCGGGAAGGACATCTACTTACTGACCGTCTTTCAGTTCTTCTGGGCGGCGGTGTACGCCTGGATCTGCGGCTTTTTTACCCAAGCTCTCCCCTCGCCCGCGGTTTTCAGCGCCGACCTGCTCATCCAGATGGGCTATCTCATCGTCATGGCCACCACCGTGGCCCTTCTCTTCCAGAACGTGGGGCAGGTGTGGTCCGATCCCGCCTCGGCGTCGGTGATTTTGTCGCTGGAGTCGGTGTTCGGCGTTTTGTGCTCGGTGATTTTCTACGGCGACCAGGTCACCCCCCGGCTGCTGCTGGGCTTTGCCCTGATTTTTGTGGCGGTGGTGTGCTCCGAGACCAAATTCTCCTTCCTCCGGCGCAAGCGCTCCGCGCCGGCGGACAATCCCGTTTGATGCAGAAAAACCGGACAGCATACACGCTGTCCGGTTTTTTTATGAGAGCGATTGGGTTAAAGGGTAAAGTCCTCATCCTTCAGGCCGCTGAAGTTGAGGGAGGCGGGACGGGGGGGCACCCGCTTGAGGGGATCGTAGCGAAAGGCGCGGCAGTGGTCGCCCGCGTTGACCACCCCCCGGCGCTTGCAGAGGATGGAATCCCCCTCCAGCTGGGTGCCGCGGGCGCAGTAGAGACAGCGCGGCTCAATATCTTTGCGGAACAGCATGGCGAGACCTCCTTTCCTGATGCAGGATGTATTATATCACCCTTTCCGCCCGGTGACCAGATTTTTTTCCTCCCGTCCACAGGGCCACGCCCAGGAAGAGCAAAAAGGCCAGCCAGGCCCACACGGTGGACCAGGTAAGAGCGGTCTGAAAATCCACCGACGCCAGGTCGGCCACCTGTCCGGCCAGAATGGCGGGCACGCTGCCCAGGGGCAGCACCCGGCTCAGTCCGGCGGTAAAGAGGGCGGCCAGCAGGCCGTGGAGGAATTTTCCCACCAGATAGGTGCGGGGGGAAAGCCCGCTGCCCCCCAGGAAGGAGAGCACCTGGCAGTGGACCGAGAGACCCGCCCAGCCCAGCAAAAAGGCCGCCAGGGTCAGCCGGCCGGAGAGGGCCCCCTCCCCCGCCAGGGCGGATACGCCGGTGGAGACCTCCAAAAGACCGGTCAGCAGCCGCTGAACCCACACCTGGTCCACCCCCAGCGGGGCCAGAAGAAGCCCAACCGCCCCGGAGAGCACCGGCAGCACGCCGGACAACACCAGCAGCCGGATGATGACGGTAAACAGCACCACAAAGGCGCAGATATTGAGCACCGAGGTCAGGCCGGACCCCACCGCCCCGGTGAAGGCGGCGGAAAAGCGCTTGGCCTCCACCTGGGTCCGGCTCCGTCCGGCGGCGCGGCGCTCCTCCCCCCGATAAAAGCGGAACAGCAGACCCACGCACACCGACGCGGCGGCGTGGGCCAGATAGAGCAGCAGTCCCGCCCGGCTGCTGGCAAAAACACCGGTCCCCACCACCCCCAGGATAAAGGCGGGACCGGAGTTGTTGCAAAAGGCCAGCAGCCGCTGGGCCTCGGTTTTGGAACACATGCCCTTGCGGTAGAGCTCGATGGCGGTGCGGGCCCCCACGGGATAGCCCCCCAAAAAGCCCAGCGCCACCGCCGAGGCGCAGCTTCCGCTCACCCGAAAAAGCCGCTCCATCAGCGGCTCCAGCAGACGGCCCAGCGCCCCGGCCAGCCCCAGCTCCACCACCAGCGCCGACAGGACAAAAAAGGGAAAAAGGGAGGGGATGATGACGTTGCCGCACAGCGCCAGACCGCTGCGCGCCGCCTCCATGGCCTCCTGCGGATAGCACAGCAGCGCCGCCGCGCCGCACAGCAGCCCGACGCCCAACAAAAGCTCCCGCACCCACGCGCGGGACAACAGACCGGCCAACGCCATCCCCTCCCCTCACCAGAGAGATATGCGCCGCCGGGGCTCTTTATGCCCTATGCCCTCAGCGCCGCAGACAGCGGCCGGGCATGACCTTCTCCTCGGGCGGCAGCAGGTCGGCCAGGGTCTTGCTGTCCAAAAAATTGGTTATGACCGCGTAAAACTCGCTCCAAAAGGGGAGCGTGGGGCAGCAGGACCGCCGCTCACACTGATTGGGCAGCACCTCCAGGCAGGCGGTGGGAGCCAGCTTGCCCTCGGTGGCCCGCAGGATCTCGCCCACCGTATAGTCCTCCGGCGGCCGGACCAGGCGGTAGCCGCCGCTCTTACCCCGTACGCTCTGAAGAAAACCGGCGCGGCTCAAAAGGGCAATGATCTGTTCCAGATATTTCACCGTGATCCCCTGACGCTGGGCGATTTCATGGAGCGGGATGAGCCCCTCCTCCCGGTGGAGGGCCAGGTCGATCATCACACGCAGGGCATAACGGCCCTTGGTGGAAATTTTCAAAGCATGTCACCTCTGTCTCTATTTCTCTATGACTCCTTGTTCCTATTATACGATAGAAATACTAGGATTTCAACCCCGTTCCAGCACAGCGGCCCCGGCCAGAAAGGCCGGGGCCGTTTTTATGACGAAACTCACTTATTTGGACAAAATCACCCGAATACACCCTCCTTGAGACGGGGCTTTGTCGTAATAGCCGGTGAGAGCGCCGCCGCTCTCCTTCACCCGTTCCAGGCTGGAGGCGTAGTACTTGCCGTTTTTCACCTCATAGACCGCCGCCTTCTCCCACACCGGATAGCTCCGGCCGTCGCTTCCCCGGGCGGTGGTCCCAGTCGCGCTGTCCAAATTCACCGCCGTCAGATTGGCTATGCGGTCCGGAGCGGACAGGGGACCCTTGACCACACAGGGCGCTTTGGACAGGCTGTAGATCACCCCGCTGGTGACCACCTGGGTCTGCGTATCCCCCATCTGCATGGTGTAAACGCCCCGCATGGCGGAGGGTATGGTGGATTCCTGCACCTCGGTCAGGATTCCGTAGGTGTGGAGGTCGCCGGTCACGTCATCCAAAATCAGGGTCTCGATTTGGCCGTCCTGGTCCAGGGCATAGTAGCGCACGTCTCCCCGCTCCAGGGTCACTCCGTCCAGGCGGCTGGGATAGACCCGCTGGGCGGTATTCTCATAGGTGTCCAAAATCTCTGCCCCGTCGGCCAGGTCATAGCCGGCAAGGCGCTGTCCGCCGTCGCTGAACCGGCCCGTCAGAGCGGCGGAGTTCAGCGCGCCGATCTCCAGGTGTCCCTCGCCGGCGGTCACCCGCACCAGGTCGCCCACCTCCAGGCCCTTGACGTCGGAGGGGTACACGGCGGCGGCGCCGGCGGTGGTGGTCAGGATCACGGTCTTACTGGTGTAGGTGTTGCCGTTGGCATCGATATAGGAGGCGGTATCCAGGGCGGTCACCAATCCCACCACCTCCGACGCCACCGTGTCCGCCGGACGGACCGCGGCCACGCCGCCGTTTCTCCCCAGCAGCAGGGTGACCAGGTCTCCCACCCGGAAGCTTCCGCCCACGTCGGAGAGGGTATAGACCGCCTCGCCGGTCTCCAGGGCGTAGGTCTGGCCGGCCACCGTCACCGAGGCGGGCTGGCTGGCGGGCGTGATCTGTTCCAGGGTGCCGGTGACCTTTTTGCTGTAAACCCACAGGGTGCGCATGGACTCCGACCAGTAGACCACGTCCCAGTCCTGCACCGCGGCCAGGGTGGAAAGGGTCCCGTCCCGGTAGACCAGGGCGGCGGCCGGGTCAAAGGGCAGGGTCTCCCGCCAGTTTCCCTCCGCCACCACCGGACCGTCCATGGCCGTGTTGACCAGGGCCACCCGGTCCAGGTTGCCCTGGCTGTCCACCAGGTTGCGGGTGGGCTCCAGGGCGTTGAGGTAGTAAACGCCGCTCTTATTTTTCACCGTCATCAGGTTGTAAAAGAGCCACAGGGCATCCTGCCGGGTCATGGGGTCGTTCTGACCGGCGGCGACGTTCTCGTCCAGCTCCAGGCTGCGGTAGGCCGCCATCTGTCCGGAGGGGTACGCGCCGGGAAAATCGCTGTTCTGGTAGCCCAGGAGGCGGAGCACCATGGTGACCCCCTCGGCCAGGGTGATGGTATTGCCCGGCCGGAAGGTGCCGTCCAGATAGCCGGTGACATAGCCCGCCGTGACCGCCACCTGCACATAGGGCGCCGCCCAGTGGGTACGGGGCACGTCGGGATAGGGGGACACGCTGGCCTCCGCGCCGGCGGCGTCCCGGTAGGGCGAGGCGGCAATGACCAGCTTGGTGAATTCCGCCCGGGTGATGGTCCGTTCCAGCTGAAGGTCGCCGTTTTCGTCGCCCACCATCACGTCCAGGGCGGCCAGCACCTGGGCGGCCTCGGACTGGGCGGCGGCCAGGGAGGCGGGCGCCAGCCCCAACGCCAGAGCCAGGGCCAGCAGACAGGAAATGAGTCGTTTTTTCATACATCTTTCTCCTTTTACTCGTACCTGAGGGCGTCGATGGGGTTGAGCTTGGCGGCCTTGTCGGCGGGCATATAGCCGAAAAAGACACCGATGCCCACCGAGACGCCAAAGGCGGTGAGCACCGAGTCCGCCGCGGGAACGGCGGTAAAGGTGGTGCCCGGACCGGCCAGACTGCTGATGAGCACCCCCGTCACGCCGGCCAGACCCACCCCCAGCAAAATGCCCAGAACGCCGCCGATGGCGGAGGTGGTGCCCGCCTCAATGATAAACTGTGTGCGGATGTTGGCCCGCTTGGCCCCCAGGGATTTGCGGATGCCGATCTCCCGGGTGCGCTCGGTGACCGACACCAGCATGATATTCATGATGCCAATGCCGCCCACCAGCAGGGAGATGGCGGCGATGGCCACCAGCACCACCATCATGGTGTTCATCATGGTATTCATGGCGTCCATCATCTCGGCGGAGGTCATGACGAAGTAGTAGTCCGAGGACTGGAAGGTCTCGTACAGCCGGTTTTCAATGATGGCCTTGGCGGTGGCGGAGCTGTCCTTGCCGGGACAGGTGAAGAGATAGCCGCTGACCATGGCGGTATTGTTGAGCCGCAGGGCGCTGGTATAGGGGATATAGATCCGGTCGTCGCTGCTCCCCTGGCTGGACTGGGAGGAGAGGGGGCTCAGCACCCCCACCACCGTGTAGGGCACGCCGGAGAGGGTGATGGTCTCCCCCACCCCGCCGCCGCCGAAGGCCTCCTGGCTGAGATAGGCCCCGATGACGCACACGTTTTTCGCCCGGTCCACGTCCACATAGCGGAGGTATCGGCCCTGGGCCACCGTCTCGCCGCTCATATTGATGTAATCCTCGCTGACGCCGGTGATGCCGGTCTTTTCATATTCCTGGCTGCCCACCCGCACCACCGCCTGGGCGCTCACCGACGGGGTCACGCCCGAGAGATAGGCGGGATACTGCCGGGCCAGGGCGTACATATCCTCCGGGTCCACGCTGCGGGAGTCCATGCCCACGCCGTAGACCTGGACCTGGATCAGATTGGCCCCCAGCTTTTCAAACTCGTTGTTCATCATCTGCTGCATCCCGTTGCCCAGGCTGGTGATGATGATGACCGCCGCCACGCCGATGATGATGCCCAGCATGGTCAGCAGAGCCCGCATCTTGCTGGTGGCCAGAGATTTCAGGGCCAGACGGAAGGATTGACTTAAATTCATACCTCCACCTCCCGGTCATGGAAAGAGCAGTCCTCCTCCGGAGCGCCGCCGGGCTCCACAGGCTGGACCACCGCCCGCGGGTCGCCGGCGTCGCCGTCATAGATGATGCGCCCGTCCTGTAAGCGGACGATGCGCTTGGCCTGGACGGCGATGGAGTTGTCGTGGGTGATGAGGACCACGGTGTCCCCCTCCTGGTTGAGCTTGCGCAAAAAGGCCAGTACCTCCCGGCCGGTGCGGGAGTCCAGGGCGCCGGTGGGCTCGTCGGCCAGAATCACCGACGGATCGCCGGCCAGGGCCCGGGCGATGGACACCCGCTGCTGCTGGCCGCCGGAGAGCTGGGAGGGCAGATTCTTGCACTTATCGGACAGCCCCACCCGCTCCAGGGACCTTAAGGCCCGCCGGCGGCGCTCTCCCGCCGGGATGCCCGCGTAGAGCAGGGGCAGCTCCACGTTCTCCAGCACGTTGAGCTTGGGAATGAGGTTATACTGCTGAAAAATAAAGCCCAGCATTTTATTGCGGATCTCGGCCTGCTGGTCATCCTCCATGGTGGACACGTCCACGCCCCCCAGATGGTAGGTGCCCGAGGTGGGCACGTCCAGACAGCCGATGATATTCATGGCGGTGGACTTGCCGGAGCCGGACTGACCCACGATGGCCACGAATTCCCCCTCGTCAATGGTCAGATTGACGCCGTCCAGGGCGTGGACGGTCTCGGTTCCCATGCGGTAGATCTTATAGACGTCACGCAGTTCAATGAGATGTGCCATGCGCTCACCCCGTCACCGTCAGCATATTCATCAGCGAGGAGCCGGCCTCCATCTCCACAATGATGGCGTCTCCCTCGCTGAGCCCGCTGACGATCTCCACATACTGGTCGTTGCTCCGTCCCAGCGTAACCTGGCACTTTTCCAGCTTGGAGGGGTCAGCCACGGTGACCCCGTCCTCGGCCAGGGAACCTTCGCCGGGCACCAGCACCACGCCGCCGCTCTCGCCCCGCTCCACCGCGGCGATGGGAACGCACAGGGCCTGGCCCTCGTCCTGCACCACGATCTCGGCCGACACGTTCATGCCGGGCAGCAGTCCGTCGGGGTCGTCCACCTGGACGGTGACGGGATAGCTGGTGGAGCCGTTGGTGGTAATGCCGTTGATGTTGATGGTCTGGACGTGGCCGGTAAAGGTCCGCCCCTCCACCGCCTGGGAGGTGATCTCCACGGTCTGCCCCACCTGGATCTGGCTGATGTCCAGCTCGTTGATGCTCATGTCAAAGGTCAGGGCGGACAGGTCGTAAATGACGGCGGGATAGGTCACGCCGGTGGAGGCGGTGGTGTTGCTCCCGTTGATGTTGTCCCCCACGTCCAGATTCTTTTCGATGACGGTCCCGTCGATGGGAGAGGTGATGGTGTAATCCTCCAGCCGCTTCTGGGCGCTCTCCAGGGAGAGCTGGGCGTTTTCCAGGGCAAGCTGGGCGTTGGAGACGCTGATGCGGGCGTTTTCGATCTGGGCGGCCATATCGGTCTCCTCAAAGGCGGCGATGACCTGATTTTCGGTCACCCGGTCCCCCTCCCTGACGGTGAGGGAGGTCAGCTCTCCCGAGGTTTTGGCCACCACCTGGCTGCTGGCGGCGTAGGCGAAGGACCCGCCGGCGGCGCAGTCCGCCTCTCCCACCGAGGCGGTGCCGGTGGCGCTGTCGGAGAGGGCGCCGGGATTGGTGACCAGAATGGTGACGCTGCGCACCAGAGCGCCGCCGGCCCCCACGCTGTCGGTGGCGGCGATGCTGTCCACCGTGCCGGTGAGGGTCTCGCCGGTGCCGTCCACCCGGACGGCGGCGGACTGCCCCACAGAAAAGCCGGCGGCGTCCACCGCGTGGAAGGAGACGGTAAGCTTCATGTGGTCCCGGTCCAGGATGTCGGCAATGGGACTTCCGGCGGTCACCTGATCCCCCTGGTCCACATAGAGCTTGCTGACCACGCCGGTGTCGGTGGCCTTGACCTGAAGATTTTCTCTGGCGTCGCTCTGGGTGTCCAGCAGCTCCTGGTAGTTGAGCCGGGCGCTCTCCAGGGAGAGCTGGGCGTTGCGCACCGAGATCTCCGCCTGTTCGATGGCGGTCTCGGCGTCGCTGGCGTCGATGCGGTAGAGCACGTCGCCCTTATGTACCGTATCCCCCTCCTGGAACGGCGCTTCCAGGATCTCGCCGCTGATGAGGGTGGTGAGCCGGTAGGCGGCGTTTGGCTCGATGGCGCCCGAGCCGGGCACCCGCAGGCTCATGTCCTGATAGCCCACGTTCTGAACCACATAGGCGCTCTGTCCCACGGTCTGTCCGCCGCCGCTCAGGCAGCCCCGCAGCAAAAGGGCCAGCACCACCGCCACCGCAGCAGCGATGATGAGCCGCTTGACCCATTTTCGTTTCTTTTTGGGCGGTTTGAATTTGGGCGCGCCGGGACTTTCAGGCGCTTGGTTGGCCGTACTGGCGGCCGCGGTCTCTTCCTTTGTCTTCATAGACGTTCTCCTTTTCTTCAAACATCGTGGATGACGCCGATCCGGCGCAGGGTCTCGCCATACGATACCGTTATGATAGAACCACGCCGGGGACCCTGTCAAGAACGGCGGGCACGGATTCAAAATTCGTTCACAAATGCGCCCGTTCTCCCGCCCCTTCCTCTGCCTGCGCGCCGTTTTCCGGCACGGCTATCATACGCCCGCCACTTACAAAGAAGGACAAAAAAAGGATTAAGATTTCCTTAAAAATTGCCGTGTCCCGCTGAAAATTTTTCCCGCCGCCGGTATAAGGACGCCGCCGCCGGTCCAAAATAGGCTCGGAGGTGTTAATCACACATGAAACAACCATTCAAGGAACGTCTGGGCGACTTTATGTCCGGGAAGGGCTTCTACATAGTCCTTCTCCTGTGCGTCGCCGCAATCGGGATCTCGGGCTATTATCTCTACACCACCTTCCAGGCCGGCACGCCGGTCTCCGCGCCGGTGAGCGTCACCGTGACGCCGCCCGCCGTCAGTCAGAGCGCCGTACCGGTGAAACCTACCGTACCCGCCGTGGCCGTCACCCC
>NZ_JACLZC010000044.1 GCF_016901735.1 Pseudoflavonifractor phocaeensis
CATACCTCATCACTGATATCGTGGCGTTGTTGTTCGTTACTCATAGGAACACCTCTTTCTGGGCTGTTGTCCCTATTATACTACATTACTCGTGTAAACACTATTTAGAAAATAAGCGATTCCCGTTCAGTAATAATTGTTTAACAAGAAAACATCGTTTGTCGTGGTATGATAAATAAAATATGCACTAACATGTTTGAATTGTGACCTGAGCGGCGGAAGCGAGGCGAGGTACATTAGGCAAATTTGAATATTACCCGAAATCAAAAGAGGAATGTACCAACTGTCCGGACAGGGATAAGGGATAAATGTGATGCACAAACATCACATTTACGGGATGTGAACTGTACGGAAGCGTATTTTGCCGTTTTGCACCGAAACGCTCGAGCTGCAGGCCTGTAAACCTCTCTTGAAAGTTACAAAAAGGTCGTGAAATCATTGATTTCACGACCTTTTTTGGTGGACCTAATCGGGATCGAACCGACGACCTTACGGATGCGAACCGTACGCTCTCGCAAGGTGGTAAGTTTTCTGCCCATGGACTGCGGTGTATGGTTTGATGAAAATGATAGACGAGGGGCTATAAAAAATACCGCTTTCAGTGTTCCGATAAGGAACTGAATGGCGGTGTTAAGGTGGACTGTCCGTAGTCAAAGAAACAGTTCGCAATCTTTCCACTCAGAGCATACCTTCTTCAGCATCAGGCTGGCAGCAGAGAGCATAAAAGTACCGGCAGCGATCTGGTTGTAATCCGCAACATTTTCAGCGCGTTGAAAAAAGCAGGGCTTATCACGGTGCCCAGCTGTGTGCCGATCCATCCCAAATCACATTGTATCTGATCTATAGCGTACTGGAACCTAAAGGGGGCCCCTCTCTGATTGAGATTCATTTCTGCGAGGGCCGTCCCTGCACGGTGGCATAGAATGTCCGCAAAGTGCTGGAAATCCCGTACCACGGGATTGAGAATGCCGTCAAGGAAGGGATGGAACAGACTACACTGGCATCCATGAGTGAGAAGTTCTGCGGACTGGTAAACTGTCGCAGAATTTCCAACATAGAAGTAAGCAGCAGCGCCTCCGGAAGCACATCGTAAGATGTTGCCTTCGGAGGCGCTGCTGCTGATACTTTGTTATTGTCCACAGTCGGCCTTTTTGAACTCAAATACTGTCGTCTGGAGCCTGCCCGTCATGTGCCATCCATTTGCAGTCTGTTACTTCCATATTGGTGAAAGCCGCGCGGAAGGACGAGTCCTCAGGGCTGCAGGCGTAAATGCCAAAGGATATTTTTCCCTCAGCTTCATTCAGGTGACAGATGCGCATCTGATGGAATGACTTACCGTCTTCCGAGCACTCGATGCAAAAATCATTTTCTCTGCGGCTTAAGCGGTACCACATGGATTTTATATGGGCAGAGATCTCCGTGGTCGCCCAGTCAGAATAGCCGTGATTGGTCACCACACTGCCCAGGTGCTGAAAGGTCTCATTTTCATATTCAATAGAACCCTTCAGCCAGTTTTCACTGTCCAGATACAGCACAACCCCACACTGGTCAAAGCGGTGATGGCTTTCCGAAAATTCCGTTTTTACCACAAAGGAAAAAAACGTTTCTTCCGTTTCCATCTGCAATACGGGAGCATTATCGTTGCGGAAATGGTAATAGGTTCTTTGCCAAAGATCCGTGTGGGGTTTCGTGACAATTTCGATTCGATCCTGTGTGATCACACAACTCTTTGGTTCTCGTGTCCATGTTAAGTTTTGAATGTCAAATTTCAAGATAATTTCCCCCTGTAGTTCCGGCTCTTGCTTTTTATCTCCAGCTGTCAGCTTTTACATGGTTCACTGATAAGGTTGTGTCATTCGAAATGCCAGGCAAAAGTTGATTCTGCTCCATATACGGCGGTAGTATATCATACTTTCAGCAGATTCTCAACTTTGGCAAAAACTGCCTCGCCGCTGCCGTGGCCGATGCAGCACATGCCCAGGCTGGAAAACCTCAAGCTCTGAACATCATGGCCGCTCTTATACCGGAGAAGATTCGGGGAGATCCAGTCCCTGCACCCAGGAAGCCACAGTGTTCTGGGACGCACTGCCGCTGAACCGCTGGCCATCCAGCCACCGAGCGTTTTCCGTCAGTTCCTGCAGGCCGTCGGCACTGGAGCCGATACCGCTGGAGCCGGAGGTGCAGAAGGGAACGATAGTGGCGTCGCCGAAGTCACAGCTCTCCAGGAAGGTGTAAATCACCTTGGGGGCCTGCCCCCACCAGATGGGGTAGCCCAGAAACACCACATTGTAGTTCTCCGGATGTTCCAGAGTACCAGTGATGGCGGGCCGGGCGGCAGGATCATTTTGCTCCTGGTTGGCGCGGCAGTTGTCATTGCTGTAATTGAGATCTTCGTCGGTGTACGGCACTTCCGGAACGATCTCATAGAGGTCGGCATCCAGGATGCTCTGGAGATGCTGGGCAATGCCTTCGGTGTTGCCGGTGGCGGAGAAGTAGGCCACCAGAACGCCGTCTTCCGGTGTTTCCACGTCAGATTCGCCTGCCTCCGGCGTGGAGAAAGCGGGAGGGGTGGATTGGTTGGGAGTGGACGACTCCTCCTTGGAGGATATCCCCTCCTGCTGCGTCTGGGACTGGCCGGGGTTGCTCTGGGTTTCCACCTGGCCGCAGGCCGTCAGGCCAAGCAGCAGAGTCAAAGTGATTAGAATCGTAAACAGTCGTTTCATTTTTTGGTGCCTCCTCCTGGCGTGGTTTGTGTCTTGCGTATCTCATGGCGCAGGTAATCCAGCCGCTGGAGCTGGCGCTCCTTAAAGTGTATCTCATCCAGAGCAGCTGTGCGCTTTTCCTCCAGCATTCTGAGTCGTTGCTCCTCCGTGTGGGGCTGCTCCAGGAGCAGGCGCATATAAGTCTCCACCTCCGATGTGGTAAAGCCCAGGTCATGGAGCGTCAGGATGGTGCTCAGCCGTTCCAGATCCGTGTCGTCGTACTGCCAGGCCCCCATCACTTCTTTTACCGCCCCGCAGAGCCCCCAGCTTTCATATTCGCTCAGGATGTGCATGGGGATCTGGTAGCGCTCGCTTGCCTCCTGTTTCGTCATCATAAAACCTCCAAAATGAAAATGCAGGCGTCCTTCCTCGGACACCTGCATTGTAAATCAGACTTTTTGCTATGTCTAATGCTTATTTTCTTTTTCCAAAAATGCCTATTGCACATTTTTGATATGCTGATGGAAGGCCTCCACCACCGGTGTCAGTACCAGATCCTTCTTCCAGACCAGGACGGTTCCTGTGTCCATCGTGGGAGAAAGCGGTATGAATCGGAGATCATCAAAAGAAAAATTCAAATCAAAACTCAGCGCGGTTCCCACACCATAGCGTACCATGTTGGCTGCGTTGAGGATCAGATTAAAGCTGGCGGCAATCTGCAGCCGCTCCCATCGGTCACCAAACCAGTTGGCTAACTCCCTCTGGACACGCTCACGGCCGCTGATAATCAACGGAACCTGTTCCAGATCATCGGGTGTGACGGAATCCAGTCCGGCGAGCGGAGAGTCCAGGCGCACCAATACCCCCCAACGATCACGTTCTTTCATTCGGCAGAACGCATATCGCCCTACATCCACTGGTTCTGTCAGAAGGCCCATATCCAAAAGGCCCGTGTCCAACCGTTCCTTCACATCGTCGGCGGTGGCGCTGAAAATTCGGAAGGTGACCTTGGGATAGCGTTCCCGGAAAGAAACCATGGCGCGGGAGAGGAAGGACATGCTTCGGGTCTCTCCTGCACCAATGGCGATTTCTCCCATCAGCTCTGTTTCACGCATGGTAAACTCCCTGGTCGTCTTTTCTGCCAGATCCACCAACTCCTGCGCACGGCGGCGCAGCAGCATTCCGTCTTCCGTCAGTTCAATGTGATATCGGCTGCGGCGAAAAAGCTGTACCCTCAACTCCTCCTCCAGCTGCATCAACTGCCGGGAGAGGGTGGGCTGGGTCAGGTGAAGCAGAGCTGCTGCCTTAGTAATGTTTTCCTCCCTGGCCACCGCCAGAAAATATTTCAAGACACGAAGTTCCATGGTTCTGCCTCCTTGAGTCCATCGTATCATATCCACTCCCATCCGGCAATATAAAAATGCCTTACAAGAATATTTCTAAATAGGAAATGAGTATTTTACATTTTTAGGTGCTGGATTTACAATGAGGTCAAAGGAGGTTTCATCTATGAACGCATTGGTTGCTTATTTCTCCGCCAGCGGTACCACCGCTAAGGCGGCAAAGGTCCTGGCAAAGGCCGCAGATGCTGACCTTTATGAAATCAAACCCGCAATTCCCTACACAAGAGCGGACCTGAACTGGATGGACAAGGGCTCCCGCAGCAGTGTGGAGATGAGCGACAAGCACTCCCGTCCGGCCCTGGCCGATACGGATGCCCCCATTGCTGGGCACGATGTCATTTTCCTGGGCTTTCCTATCTGGTGGTATGTTGCTCCCACTATTGTCAACACCTTCCTGGAGAGTTACGACTTTACCGGCAAGACCATTATCCTTTTTGCCACCTCCGGCGGCAGCGGGCTGGGCAAATCGGCTGTTAGCCTGCGCGCCAGTGTGCCCGGTGCCAGGATCGTGGATGGACGATTACTCAACGGACGGCTGAACGCGGACGAACTGAAAACATGGGTGTCCGGGTTGAAACTCTGAGGTGAATCGATATGAGATATACAAAACTGGGCAAATCTGATTTGAATGTCTCCCGTATCTGCATGGGGTGCATGGGCTTCGGAGACGCCCAAAACGGTCAGCACTCCTGGACCATTGACGAGGCGCATTCCCGGGAGATCATCAAGCGAGGACTGGAGCTTGGGGTTAATTTTTTTGACACCGCCATTGGCTACCAGAGTGGCACCAGCGAGCAGTATGTGGGCCGGGCCCTGCGGGACTTTGCCAAGCGGGACGAGGTGGTGGTAGCTACTAAGTTCCTGCCCCGCACCAATGAGGAAATTGAGGCCGGCATCAGCGGCCAGGAGCACATTCGGCGGATGCTGGACAAGAGCCTTCAGAACCTGGGGATGGACCATGTAGATCTCTATATCTATCACATGTGGGATCACCAGACGCCCCTTTATGACATCATGGAGGGACTGAACAACGCTGTAAAGGCGGGCAAGGCTCGGTATATCGGCATTTCCAACTGCTTTGCCTGGCAGCTCGCCAAGGCCAACGCCTTGGCGGAGAAAGAGGGCTTTACCAAATTTGTCTCCGTTCAGGGGCACTACAACTTGATCTTCCGGGAAGAGGAACGGGAGATGGCACCCTACTGCCGGGAGGAGAACATTGCCATGACCCCTTACAGCGCTCTGGCCGGCGGGCGGCTTTCCAAGCGCTCCGGTGAGACCTCCAAGCGGCTTCAGGAGGACAGCTACGCCCAACTCAAATACGGCGCGGCTCACGATCAGGACGCTCCCATTTTGACCCGGGTGGCGGAGCTGGCGGACCGCCGGGGCGTTTCCATGACAGAAATCTCCCTGGCCTGGCTGCTGACCCGTGTTACCGCTCCGGTGGTTGGAGCTACAAAACTCCATCACATCGAAGGGGCCGCCAAGGCGGTGGATCTCGCCCTGACGGTGGAGGAGTGTGCCTATCTGGAGGAGCTTTACACCCCCCATCCGCTGGTGGGTGTCATGGCCCAGAACACGATTGCTGCAGCGAAAAAGGACCATGTCTGGTCTACCGGCAATCAGATTATCTGAACAATCAACGAGATTACAAAAAACCGCTTGAAGGGCACTCCTTGCAAAAGGGGTGCCCTTCAAGCGGTTGTGGCTAAAATCTTTTGCCTGTTTTAATCGTTCCAATTGGAATCCTGGGTACGACGATACTCGGTTGGGAGTATCTGTGTCACATCTTTGAATGCTTTTGAAAATTTCCCTTGGGTTTCGTAGCCCACCCGATCTGCGATTTCGGAGATCGGAATCCTGGTTTCTCTCAGCAGTTTCATGGCCTGTGCCATGCGGTATTCTTTCATGTAAGTGGCAATGGGCAGGCCATATACGGTCTTAAAGACTTCCTTCAGCGTGGAGGTATTGATGAGGTATTGCTTGGAGAGTGCCTCAATGGTAAACCGCTGATCCAAATGTTCTGTCAGCTGACGGTGGATTTCCTTGATCAGTTCCGTCTGTTGAGAACCGTATTGCGTCAGTGCATGCTTTTCGGGCTCCACATCCGAGAGATAGAGCAGCAACTCCTGGATTTTGAGCTGTAAGTAAGCCCTGCGCCGGAAAGAGGGGGCTGAATACAGGGGCGCAAAGATCCCTTCCAGTTCCGGGCAGGCCGGGATAGCTACCGGTTTTTCACCGCAAAAGGTGCTTTGTATGGTTGGAAGATCCAAGCCGGACTCTTTTAGAATTTCCGGGCAATTTGCGTCCAGGACCGGCAAATCGATGGAAAGAGAAATGCCCTCCGCATAGCCCAACGGAAACATCATGGCCGAGTCCGCACAGCAAGCGGAGCTGTGAGCGGTGAGATCTCCGGAACCCAAATAGACCGCTGTGCCACCCCGCATATTCCAGCCTACACGGCCGTTACGGCAGTAGAACAGCTCCAGAACAGAGGAGGAAGCAGCGTGGTGTACGGTGATTTCCGCAGCTGACAGCAGGTTGTAGGAAGCGTCGACGCCGGGGAATACATGGTAGGCTTCTATTTTCCCTTTTCCAACTGTTTTTGCAGAAAATTGCCCGGTTAGAAGGACATACTCCTGACCGGATGGAGAATTGCGAACGATTGTCAGGCCTCCGGCCGGAACATCCTGTAATTGCTGTGTGACATGTGTGGGTTCCTGTTGTTTCATGCGAACTTCCTCACAAATTTTGCTTTGATGGGCAGGCAATTACTACTAAGTCTTCAATCATGTGATGGAGCAGCTGAGCCTGCTGTGTGTTTGCCGCGGTATAATATACTTCTTTTCCCGCCCTGCGGTTGACAATCAAACCGGCGGCTCTCAGTAGTTTGAGGTGATGGGATACCGCCGGACTGCTCATCCCTACCATGGCGGAGAGATTGACCACACATTCCTCGCAGTGGCACAGCAGCCAGAAAATACGCAGGCGACTGCCGTCCCCCAGCTGCTTAAAAATATCTGACAGCGTCTGAAAATTCTCCACGCTGGGCATATTCTGCAGTTCTTGCTCCATGGGCTGTCCATGGTCGTGAGGCAAAGAAGTGGTTTGCATCGGATCACCCTCCTGTTTGATTTATCATACCACAGGTAGGTGCGGGTGCAAACTTATTCCTGTTTCGGTCCTGCGTCGTGGGTATAGTCCAGGATTTGAACCTTGTCGCCAACGGCATTCTGTACCAGATCCTTCATCCGCTTGGCAAAGGGGCAGGGATAGCCGATGGGCGTGCCCTTTTGGATACAGGAGGCAAACGCAATGGTGTCCGCCCCCTGGCTAACCAGAGAGTTCGCCCGCAGCACTACTTTCTTTCCGGGACAGCCTCCGCAGTTGATAAAACCCACCAGCTCAATATCCTCCACACCTGCAAAAGCGCCTTTCCGCTCACGGATGGTTTGAAAATCCCCACTTCCGGGGCAATAGTCCTCTGTCTGCGTACAACGAATAATTCCCAATTTCATATTTAGTGTCTCCTTTCCTGATATGTTCATCGTTGATCCGCCTCCCGAAGGGCGGATAAAATCTCGCCCAGCGAGCCGTCCAGACCAAATGACTTGCGTTTGATACTGTCTGCAATGTAGACCTCGCCCAGATTGATGGTAACATAGGTGGCGTTGGGCTCCTGATCCACCAAACGCATCAGAGGCGCTTTGATGAGTTGATTGCGCCATCCGATCCCCAACTCCAACACGACCAGCTTTTTTTCGTGATATTGGTTCAGAAAACTCTGGAATCTCTGCGTGGCGCCGTGGTCCGGAACCATATTCGGCCCTGCTGCCATATGAACCTCCATGGGGCCGCCGCATCGGGGACACCGGGGCACCAAATCAGAGGGGATTCTGCCATCCTGTTCCGCAGCTGCCATCTGCTCTGCCAACTCCAAAATGGGATAGAGGGTATCATGGCAGGGGCGGGCGCATTGCATGGTCAGCCAGGTCCCCTCGATTTCATAAATCTTCTCCGGTGCAAATCCGCTGCGTTCAAAGTGACATTCTCCGTTGGAGGTAAGGACGAAATAGTCCCTGTTGCCCACAATGGCTTTCAAGTCCTGCATGACCTGTGTGGGTTGATACTGTCCGCAGTAGTGGTGGATGAGCCTGCTCCAGAAGGCCCATTTTACTTCTTCTGAAGGCCAGCGGGTTCCCATCCCATGCAGCAGGCACCGAAGGCCGTACTTGTCCTTAAAGTCGCCGAACAAATTCTCAAATGCCTGGTTATCTGCAAAGAGGTGCAGTCCTTCAGTCATGGACAGGCCATTGCTGGCTCCAATCAAGATGGCATCCGCTTTTTGGATTTTCTCTGCGACTGGTCTTAGATCATACATGATGAGTCTTCCTTTCCGGACATATGTGCTGCCGCATCCTGCAAGACAGCGGCAATATCCTCTTTGATGGCCCAACCCTTTTGAGATAACGCTTGGGGCAGGAGCGCGTCTTTTGGGTTGATGGTGATGTAATATGCCTGCGGGAGAGAATAGGTCAGATTCCAAAAGGGTTCCTGAATAAACATGGGGGTCATGCGCCCCACCCCCAACTCCAGGAAGAGGATTTTTTTATTCTGATTAGCAGTCAGGAACTCATTGATCTTTCTGTATTCTTCCTTGTACTTCTTACCCTCCAAAAAGGTATAGCCTCGCACCCAAGGTTCCATTTCCGCACCGCATTTGGGACACCGAGGGATCAATTCTGCCGGGATACAGAGATTTTCATCAATTGCATCGTTCATTTCATAAACCATCTCTTTGTTCCAGTAGATCTCGTCGTGGCAGCGGCGGCTGCACTGATAATAACGGGAGTCCCCTTGGATGGCGCTCAGCTTATCTTCTGATACCACGCGGGTAAACTGAAAGTCTTGGTTTGTAGTCATAATGTGGTAATTCCTATCCTGAAGCAGCTTCATCAGGTCATAATAGGGCTGACCTGTGGGACATTCATACTCCATGTAACCCATTCGGGCAAGGAAGGCCCAGTGGGCCTCCGGGGACGGATAACGGTAGTAAAATCCATTGAAGGCACCGGTAAATCCATATTTTCGGTGGAAGTCTCCCAAGTATTGCTCAAATATCGCATCGTTTTGATAGAAGAAGTTGAAGCCGCAGGAAGCTGACATACCCGCCGCAGCGCCCACCAAAATTGCATCGGCCCCACTAATTTTGTCTACCAAGACCTGCACATTTTGGCGGTGGACGGCGGAATCAATGAATATTTTGTGGTTCAGTAGCATAGTTGACATGATTCCTCCAACCTGTTATTATAATAATTACATGTTGCAAGCATAGCATGTTATTTTATAAATTACAAGTAGGCAATTAAAAATTTTTGAGGTGAGCCCATGAAATACTCTACCAAGTTGAGTGACGCACTTCATATATTGGCCTTTCTCAGTATGGGAGCCGGTCAGCGGATCACAAGTGCTAAGATCGCAGAAAGTGTAAAAACGAACCCGGCCTATATCCGGCAGCTAATGGCCAAGCTGAAGAGTGCCGGCATGATTACCAGCTCACAGGGACAGGCCAATGCGGAATTGACCAGGCGCCCGGATGAGATCACGGTGTTGGATGTCTACCGGGCAATTGAGGGCAATAAGCCCCTACTTCACTGGGATATTGATACCAATCCGGAATGTGGCGTGGGGATCTATGTGCAGCTGAGCATTGCGGACTTTTACCAGGAGATCCAGAAGGCTGCCGAACAAAAAATGCAGACCATCACCCTGCAAGACATCATAGACCGGTACGGTAAAAAGCTGGACGAGCTGGAGCAGAAGGCAGAGCGGGACTTTACCCCATGAGGAGATGTTGACAACGAACACGCAGAAAAAGATCGGATTGGTGGTGGAAGGCGGCGGGATGAAGTGCGCCTATAACGCTGGGATTCTGGATGCCTTTCTGGACGAAGGGATTACGTTTGATTATTGCATTGGCGTATCCGGTGGATCTGGCAATCTGGCTTCCTATCTGGCGGGGCAAAGAGGCCGGAATCTTCGTTTTTTTACGGAGCATATTCATTCGCAGAATTACTTCGGTTTGAGAAGCCTGCTGAAAACCGGAGATCTGTTTGGATTGAAGTACATCTATGGTGAATTGACCCGCAAAGAAGGAGAAGATCCTCTGGATTTTCCCGCTCTGATGAACAACCCGGCGGAGTACGAGATTGTGGTCACAAACGCGCTGACAGGATTGCCGGAGTACTATGGGCGGGAGATGATGGCGCAGGACGATTACCGCCTGATCATGGCCTCCAGTGCCATCCCGGTTGCTTGCCATCCGGTGGAACTCAACGGAGTGCCCTACTTTGACGGAGGCCTTACCGATGCCATCCCGGTTCGCCGCGCCCTGGAGCAGGGGTGTGATAAGCTGGTGGTCATTCTCTCCAAGGACCGGGACTATGTACGAAAGCCTCAGGGTATGCGCAGGCTGTATCGGCGGGCCTGCCGCAGTTACCCCAACATTGTGGATGCTATTGATCGTCGCCATGTAGTGTACAACGAAAATTGGAAGGATGTGTTTTCCCTGGAACGGGATGGGACTGCCTTTGTCTTTGCTGCCAGTGAGCCCATCCGCGTGGGGACTTACTCCATGAAAGAGGATGCGGAACGAAACCTATATGATTTGGGGTTGCGGGATTTTGCCGCATGGAAAAACGATTTGTTGGAATTTCTGAGTATTTGACCATAAATGAGCATTAGCAGAGGAAAGGTATGTGAAACAAACGATGGAACCAATGGAACTTTTGACAAGCAGCACTCCGTACAGCGTCTATAACTTTCATCTTCCTCAAAGTCTGAAGAAAAATGCCGAGCAGCTGTGCTGGGAGTATAATCAGCTGCCGCCCGGGCAGGAGGAGCGGCGCAGAGAGATTTTGAAAAAGCTGTTTGGTACATGTGATCCGAAAACCTTTGTCATGCCTGGGTTTCGTTGCGATTATGGGTTCAATATCCATACTCACGGACTGGCGTTTATCAATTATAACTGTGTGATTCTGGATACTTCCCCGGTGCATATCGGGGCCAACGCCTTTATTGCCCCCGGCGTATGTATCAGTTGTGTGGGCCACGCCATGGATGCCCAACAGCGGGCAGAGACGATTACCACATCGGCCCCTATTACCTTGGAGGAGGATGTGTGGATTGGTGCCAATGCTGTGATATGCGGAGGAGTCACCATCGGGAAGGGTTCCATCATTGGGGCTGGAAGCGTGGTGACCCGGGACATCCCCGCGGGCGTTGTTGCCGCAGGAACGCCCTGCCGTCCCTTAAGACCGGTTACAGAGGCAGACAAGCTCGACTTGCGTACCGTTTCCTTTTAAAAAACGCCGGAATGATTTGACCGATTGTCAAACCATTCCGGCGTCTCTTGTTGTTTTGGAGAACTCTTGGAAAGCCACTTGCTCAAGGGATATATTTCATGCCCCACTGGGAGATGGCGTAGAAAATGGGCAGCAAATCCGTTCCCTTTTCTGTCAGGGAATACTCTACTCGGGGCGGGATCTCATTATACTGCTCCCGGTGTACCAGACCATCCCCCTCCAGCTCTTTCAATGCGTTGGTGAGCATGGTGTTTGTGATAGGTTTGAGCATCTTTTTCAGTTCCCCAAACCGCATGGGAGACTGGATACAGAGCTCGTAGATGATCTGGAGCTTCCATTTCCCCTGGAGCATCTGAACCACCGGGGTCACCGGGCAGTTTCCGTTTTCGGTCAGGATAACACTGCCCACTCGGGCTTGAAATTCCTCATAGGTCATGGATTGATTCATAACGCAGCACTCTCTCCATCGGTATGGTTTTTCGTACCAAGTACAAATAATCTGCGTACTTGCACCGTTATTTCTTCTAAGTATAATAATTATATCGACATCAAAATGGGATGTCAATGACAGAACGAATTGAGAGTGAGGTATTGATTTATGAAAGAACTGAACATCATGGAGGCCACTGTCCTGACCTCCCCTAATCCCCTGACCCTGATTTGTTCCCAGAATGAAGACGGCACCACGAACCTGGCCCCCATCTGCTTTGTGTCCTACCTGTCCTTCAACCCGCCCATGGTCGGCTTTGCCGCTGGCAAGCAGTCCCATACCGGCAAGCGGGTGCGGGAAACCGGCAAGGTGATCGTGACAGTTCCGGGGGAGAGTCTGACTCAGGCCGTGGTGGCCTGCGGCAGTTCCACCGGTGCCACCAGCCACAAGGTGGAGGAAAACCACATTGAGATGACCTCCGTAGAGGGCAGCGACATTCAGATTCCTGCGGATACCCGCCTTGCCATGGTAGCTACTTTACAGCAGACTGTAGAGGTGGGCGACCATATCATGCATATCTGCCAGGTGGACAAGTTCCTGGGTGACGAGAGCAAACAGGGTCTCTATGCCTGGAATGGCTTTGGAAAAGTCGCCCCGGCAGTGGAAGGCTAAGGCAGAAATGACTGGGGGAGATTCCAATGGCGGTGTGCATCAAATCCCAGATTCAGAACATGAATCTGGTCATTGGCTGTACCATCGGCTGCAGCTACTGTTATGCCAGAAATAATGTACGACGGTTCCATATGATTGATGATTTTGAGAAGCCGGAGTACTTCCCCGGAAAATTGCGGCTTATGGAGAAAACTCGCCCCCAGATTTTTCTGCTTACTGGAATGAGTGACTTTTCCGGCTGGAGAGCAGAGTGGCGGGATGAGGTATTTGCCAAAATGGAGCGCAATCCCCAGCACCAGTATCTGTTCCTGACCAAGCGGCCGGAGGAAATCGATTTCTCTACCCATCTGGATAACGCCTGGTTCGGCGTGACCGTTACCTCTTGTAAGGAAAAGAACCGGATCCCGGCACTGCGGGAGCATATCCGCGGCGGACATTATCACGCCACCTTTGAGCCCATGTTTGACGACATCGGGCCAGTGGATTTCACAGGGATCGAGTGGGTGGTCATCGGAACTGAAACTGGACGCCGAAAAGGAAAATCTGTATCCAAGCCGGAGTGGGTGTGGAACCTGACCGACCAAGCCCATACCCTGGGTATCCCGGTCTTTATGAAGGAAGACCTGCTTCCCATTATGGGAGAGGAACAGATGATGCAGGAATTACCCACCGCATTTCATAAGGTACTGGAGGAACAAGCCAAATGGCAGAAATGATGGAAAACGATATCCTGATCCGGGATGTGGAGACAAAAAACATCATGACCAAATCCAATCTGCCCGTAGGAGGCTACTCCGTAAACCCCTATGTGGGCTGCACTCACGGCTGTAAGTACTGCTACGCCTCCTTTATGAAGCGCTTTACCGGGCACACCGAGCCCTGGGGGACCTTTCTGGATGTAAAGCACTGGCGGGAGATCAAAAATTCTCAAAAATACCGGGGACAGCGGGTGGTCATCGGCTCGGTGACCGACGGCTATCTCCCCCAAGAGGAGCAGTTTCAAAACACTCGCAAGCTGTTAGAGCAGCTGAAAGGCAGCGGGGCGGAGATCCTCATCTGTACCAAGTCCGACCTGGTGGTGCGGGATATTGACTTGCTCCGGGAGATGGGAAAGGTGACCGTCTCCTGGTCCATCAATACACTGGATGAGGATTTTCGTAGGGATATGGACAAGGCAGTGAGCATTGAGCGACGGCTTTGTGCCATGAAGCAGGTCTACGACGCGGGTATCCGTACGGTCTGCTTTATCGCGCCGGTATTTCCCGGTATCACGGATTTTAAGGCCATTTTCCATCGAGTGAAGAATCAGTGCGACCTGGTCTGGCTGGAGAACCTGAACCTGCGGGGCGGATTCAAGCAGGAGATTTTAGACTACATCCATGAAAAGTATCCACACTTGATCAACTTGTATCAGGCCATCTATCAAAAGGGTGATCGGAGCTATTTCCGTGACCTTGAGCAGCAAGCAGAGCAGCTGGCGATCGAAAATGGCTGTCCCTTTGTGGATAACGAACTGCCCTATGGCCTGGCGGAGCCGGGCCACCCGGTGATTGTGGACTATTTCTACCACGAGGAGGTCAGGGGGTCGGAGAATACGGGGAAACGAAAAAGAACCTGATGTCGCAGGCAAAAGGAAGGCCGGAGCAACACCGCTCCGGCCTTCCTTTTGATATTTTGTTTGGCCGTTTCGTGAGAGCAGGAATCTCAAATGGATTGTCCCAGTGCATAAGCCTGCTGAAGCTCAGGTTTTCCGTCAATATCCCCCACATCTGCGTTTCCGCCGGCCAAAACATGACCAAGTTCTGTCCATCGAAGATGCTTCATTAGGTGGCTGTAGTATGCCTGTACATCTTCAAAATCGTGGCCTTCCGCAGCCATCAGTAGCACGCCAAAGCGGTCATGTCCCCGGAGCAGATTTCCATCGTTCTCCTCCAGCGCAAAAAGACGGTCCATGGCTGTTCGAAGCTGGCCGCTCAGGTTCCAGTAATACAGCGGCGATGCCAATACGACCACATCGCTCTCCCGCACCGCCGGATAGATCTGATCCATGTCGTCTCTCTGGATACAGGGACATTCTTTTGTACTGTGTCCACTGAAGCAGCCCTTACAGCCGTGGATATTCATATCGCTCAAAAAGAATTCCCGGACGATATGCCCGGCCTTTTCCGCACCCTCTGTAAAGGCGCGTACCAGGGCTGAAGTGTTTCCTTTTCGCCGGGGACTGCCATTGAGAATTACGATCTGCTTGCCCATTCCTTTTCTTCCTTTCAGATCTTATCCACCAGCTCTGCGGCCTGCCGGCAGCCGTCCGTCTTGTTGATGTCGCCTGCGTTCAAGACGCCGGGAATCAGCACTTCGCCCACCATCTTCCACTTGTTGAGGGCAGCTGTTCGCTCCATGGGGATGCGCACACCGTCCAGTACAGACAGATCCTCCTCCTCGCAGCAGGCGATGAGGGCGCACTCTTTCCCGGCAATGTCCTTGCCACCCACCACCAGGGAATAGATCCGGTCGATAACGCCTTTGATCTGGGCGGGAATGGAGTACCAATAGACGGGCATGGTAAAGACAATGGCATCAGCCTTCAGGATAGCCGGTGCGATGATATTGAAGTCATCGTCAAAGGAGCAGGCCTTCCCAGTTTTGAAACAGGTCTCGCAGGCATGGCAGCCGCCGATCTTCATCATGGCTGCGTCAAAGCGGGTGACGGTGTGTCCCTTTGCCTCCGCTGCCTGGATGAAACTATCCGTCATGGCAAAGCTGTTGCCATTTTTTCGGGGACTACCTGTAATGACTACGATGTTCTTACTCATAAAATTTCCTCCTTGTCCTTGAGAAATTGACTTTCTCACCTGCTGATAGTACAATCATAGCAAGAATGGGAAAAAGAACAAGTACGCACATCAAAGTGCGATACTTGCGTAGAGGTTTAATACTTACGGAAAGGAAAGTGTTTATGAGCGAGTTAAAGGAATATAAAACCTGCATTTCATCTGCCAATCTGGCCGATACCGGGTTCAGCTATACTTTATCTCTGATCAGCGGCAAATATAAAATGACTATTCTCTATACCCTCATGTGTTTTGGGGTGGTTCGCTTCAACGAGATGAAAAAGTATATTGGGGGGATCTCCTACAAGACGCTGAGTTCCACACTGAAGGAACTGGAGGCAGATCAGCTGGTCCACCGGGAGGAGTATCCGCAGATTCCCCCGAAGGTGGAGTATAGTCTCACTGAGCGTGGAAAGTCTCTGATTCCCATTCTGGACCAGATGTGCGACTGGGGAGAGCGAAACAGACTGTAACCATAGATTGAAGAAAAGGACTGGAGTTGTCATGGATGACTCCAGTCCTTTTATATGTTAAGAAAACACTCACTATTTGCCCAAACAGAAGAACCGTTTGCCCAAACGGAAGGATATCGTCCTGAAACATTGACGGCGGGAGGTTCACCGGCTATGATGACACTACAATTAAATACTTGCTTAATCGTAATAGCGAAAGCAAGGAATTCAGAGAGGAGTTTTCAAGATGAAAAAGACTTACAAGATCGAAGTGGACTGCGCCAACTGTGCCAACCTGATGGAGGAGGCTGCCCGCAAGACTCCTGGCGTTCAGATTGCCACCGTAAACTTTATGACTCAGAAGATGATCGTGGAGTTTGAAGAGGGTCATGAGCCTGCCGGCGTCATGCAGGACGTGGTCAAGGCCTGCAAAAAGGTAGAGCCTGACTGCGAGATCTTTCTGTGAGGAGACCGGTAGAAAGGAGTATAGACGATGCAGGAACTGATCGTGAATATCCTGCTGGCTGCAGTAGCCCTTCTGGCGGCGGTGCTGCAGCTCATTGGCCAGAAGTCCAGCAGCGGTATGACAAAAAAACAAAAGGTCATGCTCTGGCGCATTCTGGCAGCAACGGTCTTGCTGTTGGGCCTCCAGTCTTTGGGGACATCTGTCTTTGATTCGCTGGGCAGTTCAGGCCGTTGGCTGCGGCTGGCTCTCTATTTAGTGGACTACCTGGTCATTGGCTATGATATCCTGCGGAAGGCCTATAAGGGCATCCGTAATGGTCAGGTGTTTGATGAAAACTTTCTGATGGCAGTGGCCACACTGGGGGCCTTGGCCCTGGCGGTCTATGAAAACGGGGACTATCTGGAATCCATCGCGGTGATGCTGTTTTATCAGGTGGGTGAGTGGTTCCAAAGCTACGCTGTGGGAAAGAGCCGCCGGAACATCAGCGACCTCATGGACATCCGGCCCGATTACGCCAATGTAGAGCGGGACGGCAAACTGGAACAGGTGGATCCGGATGAGGTGGACATCGGCTCCATCATCGTGGTGCAGCCTGGGGAGAAGGTACCCATCGACGGCACGGTGGTGGAAGGAGCCTCTACTTTGAATACCGCCGCCCTGACCGGAGAATCTCTGCCCCGGGAGGTGCAGACGGGAGATGCCATCATCAGTGGATGCATCAACATGACCGGGCTGTTAAAGATCCAGACGACCAAGGCGTTTGGGGAGTCCACCGTGTCTAAAATCCTAGATTTGGTGGAAAATGCCTCTTCCCGTAAGTCCAAGTCGGAGGACTTTATCTCCCGCTTCGCTCGGATCTATACCCCTGCTGTGTGCTATGCCGCCCTGGCGCTGGCCATTCTCCCGCCGTTGGTGCTCATGCTGGGATTGGGACAATCTCCCGCCTGGGAGACCTGGATCTACCGGGCGCTCACGTTTCTGGTAGCCAGCTGTCCCTGCGCCCTGGTCATCAGTATTCCCCTGAGCTTCTTTGCCGGCATCGGCGGAGCCAGCAAGGCCGGTGTATTGGTAAAGGGCTCCAACTATCTGGAATCTCTGTCACAAACTCGCATTGTGGTGTTTGATAAAACCGGCACTCTGACCCAAGGGGTCTTTGAGGTCAACGGAATTCACCACAATGAAATTGAAAACGCCAAACTGGTGGAATATGCTGCGCTGGCGGAGTCAGCCTCCAGCCATCCCATCAGCAAGAGCCTGCAGCGTGCCTATGGCAAGGAAATCGACCGCAGCAGGGTATCCCAAATCCAGGAAATCAGCGGCAACGGAGTCACCGCCGTGGTGGACGACCACACCGTGGCGGCCGGCAATGATAAGCTGATGGATCGTCTGGGTATTCCTTACATCAGTTGCTACAGCGTGGGAACCATCATCCACATGGCGATTGACGGACAATATGCCGGGCACATTGTCATCTCCGACTTGATAAAGCCCACCTCCAGGCAGGCTATCCAGGCATTGAAGTCCGCTGGTGTATACAAAACGGTGATGCTCACCGGGGATGCCAAGCAAGTGGCCGATCAGGTAGCGGAGGAGCTGGGGGTGGATCAGGTGTACAGCCAGTTGCTCCCAGCTGACAAAGTGGAAAAGGTAGAGGAGCTACTTGCCAGAAAGCGAGGCAAGGAAAAGCTGGCCTTTGTGGGGGACGGTATCAACGACGCCCCCGTGCTGGGCCGCGCCGATATCGGTATTGCCATGGGTGCCATGGGTTCTGACGCCGCTATCGAGGCTGCAGATGTGGTTCTGATGGATGACGATCCCATGCAGATTGCCAAGGCGATCAAAATTTCACGCAAGTGCTTGGGCATAGTGTATCAGAACATCGTGGTGGCCATCGGGATCAAGCTGCTCTGCCTGGTGTTGGTCGCTTTGGGATTTGCAAATATGTGGCTGGCGGTTTTTGCTGATGTAGGTGTCATGATTCTGGCGGTTCTCAATGCGATCCGGGCTCTTTTTGTAAAAAACCTATAAGTACAATACACGCAATTCCGGGCATGTAACTTCTGGTTATGGCAAGGGGCTGACGGTTTTGAAAACAAGAGAGTATTAAGCCTGATTATATCAATCGGAACCTTTGGAAGACTAAGACAACTAAATTATTGAAAAATATAATAGTGGATATTTCCTCGAACCTGTGCTATTGTGTCTTGCTATAAGGAGGCGAGGCACATGAATGACACGCTGAAACTACTGTATGACAGATTTTACACTCCGTTGCCTATGGAGGAAACCGAGCAGGAAATTGATGACTGTCACCGGCAGCTCATCGAGCGATTGGAAAAACCAGAAAGGAAGTTAGTTTTACGGATTATCGATGCCCAGAATCTAATTGCAGAGCAACGCTCCGTGGACAGTTTCCTTTGCGGGTTCCAGTTGGCTTGGGAAGTGGCATACGAACTGAATCATTTCGAAACGAACAGGCATCCATCTCCAGCGAAAGAAGTGGAGATGGATGCCTGATTTTTCTACTCAATCACAATAGCTTCCCCCAGCCGATACCGGCACAGTCCAAAGCCAGTCTCAGAGCGCTCTAAAATAGTCTCCGGGATTTGTTTCAGATACTTCCGCCCAAAGCTGGTGGTGCCGAAGTATGCGTCAAAGTTGGTCACCGGCAGCACTACCCAGTCGGAATCTTCCGGCTCGTTGAGAAGGTAGTGGGCCACCAGTGTCTCAACCATCTCCACAGGAACACCCTTGGGTGTGAGGCTGCGAAGCTGCTCCACCAGCGTGGGCGGCAGCTCTGGTTCCTCATTCCAGAGCGGTCCCAACTCCAAAGCCTGGGCCAGAAAGCTGTCAAACCGCAATCCCCACTGCCCCTTGGTGGTGGGGGCGAACAAGGGGATCTGCATCTGGATCACCTTGTCCCGCCAGGCCCGGTCAAAGCCCTTCTCAATGGCGGCACACTTCTTCTGGGCGCTGCTGGATACCTTCCCTGGATTCTCCCGCACAAAAGCCACCACCCGATGCACATGGCGGTGAAACCATCCGCTGCCGTTTTCATCTACAAGACCATGGAATTCCGAATGAAGGTTCCTAAAATCACTGCCGAACTGCCACGCCTCCCGGGGCGTGGCTTTTTTGCTGTCCGGCACACTGCACCAGGCACACAGGCCCCGCTTGGCATAGTCGATGCGTTCCCGGGGTGCTTCGGCGGGGCTGCCATCCTCATTATGAAACGCAAACCCTCTTGCCAGGATGGTCAGCACCCGGTTGAGTCCCTCGAAATCCAAAATGGTGTCGAAGGTAAAGCGGCCCAGATAGGTGGTGTCCTGCTTGTTCCGGGCGGTATAGTTTACCGCACCGGTGTAGTCCTGAAATTCCTTCCACTCATTCAGCATGGTCCACCTCCAACACATGTTCCTCGATGTGGTCCGGCAGCAGATCCCACAGCAGGTTCCGCTTGCCAATGGCCACCACATAGGGCACTGCCAGGCTGGGACGGACGATCTTATTCAGCAGCTTGCGGCAGGCCCTGGACACCACAGCCCGCTCGTTGCCGCTGAAGGGGGCAGCCAGATAGGTCTCCATCATCTTCTGGAAGGCTGGGGAGTCCGCCGGGCGGCGGAGCTGCTTCCGTTCCCGGGCTGTCGCCAGATCGTTCATATCACAGACCAGATCTCCCAGCAGACGGAACCCGCCGTGGCGGAAGTCGGTCAGAAGATCATAGTAGTCCGCCGCCTCCGGCAGATGCCCCTGCAGAAATGTTTCTCTATGTCCTTCTGCCAGCAAGTGCCACTGCTGGTCCACGATGGCCTTTCGCAGAGCGGCGATGCGCTCCGGGGAAAGCTGCTAGAAGAAGGCGTACAGCTCGTCGCTGTCGTAGAGCTCCTCTTGTCCTCTGGCGTAGAGGATGCGGTCAATGTCCGTTTTCCGCTGCTGTCCCTTGGCGGGGGCGCGGCAGGCCCGGATGCGGGAGAGGCAGTGCTCGTAGTCCCACAGCAAGGCAGAGACAGAAGAAAGAATGTTTTGGTCCAGATGTTTCTTCCAGCTTCGTTCCTGGGCGAAAGCGAACAACTCGCCGTCCTTTGCCGGTTTCTTCTGAACCTTGGGCGTGTTGCGCTCCAGCTGGCGGGCCAGCCAGGGCAATCGCTCCACCGGGGAGTCCACCGTGTCCCAGTCGATCCCGGCAAAGAAGGTCTCCAGCCGCTCCCGGTGGGTGGGCTCATACCAGGCGCGGCGGCGCTCCTCCGCACGCTCCAACAGATATTTGTACTGGAGGAAAGGAGTGCGCTTCACCTTCCGCCCACCCAGAAATTCATCCAGGTTGGGCCGCACACCGGTCTTGGCTGCGTCGATCTCCAGTCCGCTGTAGATGGCCAGGGCCTCCAAGTCCCGGCGGTATCGCTTGCGCTCCTCCGGGTCGGTATGCTCGTTGTAGGCGATGACGCTACGATCCAGGGCGGCGTTGCAGATCTGTCCGATGCGGGCGGCAAAGGTGTTCTCCACCGTCTGAAACCGGGCCTGCCAGTCGTTGGCGTCGGACTTGGGTGCGGACAAGGATGGAATTTTCAGCAGGGGCAGGTTGGCGTTGTTGGAGAGCTGCTGATGGACATCGTAATCATAGTTCCGCTTCACACAGCGGTTCAGGATGGGATCGGCAATGGTTTTGATAAGGTCGCCGTCATAGTCCGCACCGCCCAACCGTTCCGCTGCCAAACTGTCTGCAGACACCATGACCACATCGGTGAGGTGGCCCAGGTAGTGTTGGCGCAGGTCGTCTCCCTCTGGATACACCGACAGCTGCAATTCCTCGTTCCGGGCGATGTGGGGATTGCGGAGAAGGGTGCAGCTGTCCTCATGGTCATAGGCCGCACCGGGTGCAAAGAAGCTGTCCTCCGCAAAGAAGGCTCCCATCACCTGATTGCAGAAGTCCCGCTCACCGGGCAATTGGAACACACGGGGCGCGATCAGCTGCCGCAGCAGTTCCAACAGATCACCGGAGAGGAATCGGTTGTCCCCTGGCACCAGCAACCGCCCAACGGCGTAGCCTCGGAGGATCTTCCGGGCCTGCCCATCCAGCTGTTCCGTGTAGATAGGCTCACGGATAAACTTCGGGTTCTTCTCCAGCACCCGGGCCATGATGTTCGCCCGGCTTCCCCTGGGCTGGCTCAGGCCCCGGCGAAAGTATTCCTGCTGATATGCTTCATTGGCACGAAAGCTATAGTAGGCCGTTTCGGTGGCCTTGGTCAGCCACTGACGAGGATCATCCTCCGGACTGTGGTCCCAGCCTTCCGGCAGGTCGGCGGGCCGGAACTCCTCCGGCTGGATGGAGAGGGTGGAGAGGAATTGATAGTTGAGTTCTACCAGTTTCTCTGGCTCCGTCTTGCTCAGGTTGGTGATGTATAGGGCGTGGTTGTAGTCCCGGAAGGCGTCCCAGTAGTCCTCCCAGGTCATACCGTTCTCCCGCAGCCAGCCGTAGGCTTTGAACTGACTGCAAGTGAGGATGATGTCCACACTGCGGACGGGGTGCGCCTTGCCCCAAACATCTACGATGCTCTGGGTACCGCTTCTCTTCAAAAAGTCCTTGAAGTCCACCTGATGGAGCATCCCTTTGATGTAGGGCATCCGAATCTGGAAGGAGGTGTGGATGTGGCTGCCGCAGCAGGCCTTGTCCACCACATCGGCGTACTCTTTGGAGATGAGGCCCACGCCGTCAAAGCAGGTGATGTCCAGAGTTTCCAGTGTATCTGCCCGGTAGAAGGTTCCCGGCTCTCTGCCTTCCCGCAGGGTGATGACGGGGGCTCGCTCCACTCTCTTGGATGAATTGTTTATGACAATGACCCGGTGAGGTTTGTCAATGCGGATGCCGTCCACCCGGGTTCCGCTGGAGAACATGAGGCCGTTGTAGGCGTAGAGTTTACTGAGCTGGCAGCGGTCCAGCTCCATGTTCAGCATGATCCGCTGGCGCATTGGCTCATACAGATCCGCCCGGATGAAGGAGAGGCGGGACTGGCGGCTCATGCTGGCGGAGCGCTCGAAAGCCACATAGCGGTGTGGGCCGCTGCCGAAGTCCAGAACGATCCCCTCGGGACGGAACATGTCTCTGGCCCTCTCCCGGCGGGCCTGCTGCGTCTTTCCGGTTCCACGCCGGTCAAAGATCCCGGCGAAGTCCATATAGAACAGCACATCGGAAAGCGCTGTGACTTTCTCATCGCTACGCTCCCGCCAGCCCTCCCCGTGGAGTTGGTACATCAGTTGATGGAACATGGCGCAGCTGTCCTGCTCGTGCTTGGCACCCGGTACCTTGCAGTGCTCGGTGGCACTGCGGTTCAGAGCAAAGGTGTAAACGCCGTCTTGCTCCGCGGCATAACTCATCACCGCCCGGGCAGAAAGCTCGTAGATCTGATAGGCCGCCATTGGCTCACCTCCGTTTGCTCCATTCTACCATAAACCATTTCAAAATCAAAATGAATACTACTCCCACTTCTTTTGAGGTGGGAGCTTTTGTATTCAAATTCTTGAAATGGAGGTACCAAACATGAACAACAAAATGAACCATCCCCTGATCACAGTGGACGGCAGAACCCTGATGGATCGTCCGCTGGAGCTGCCCAATTTTGTGGTGGACACCCTGATCTCTCAGGGCCTGCACATCCTGGCAGGCTCCCCGAAAGTGGGCAAGTCCTGGCTTGCTCTGTGGCTGGCGGTGACGGTGGCTAAGGGAGAACCTGTCTGGAACATGACCACCAGGCAGGGTACCACTCTCTATCTCTGTCTGGAGGATTCCGTCCTCCGCATCCAGAATCGACTCTTTGAGATCACCGAGGACGCACCAGACAGCGTCCACTTCTGCACGGAGTGCGCCCTCATCGGCCAAGGGTTGGAGGAACAGGTGGACGCATTCGTCGCCGCACACCCCGACACCGTGCTGGTCATTATCGACACCCTGCAGATGGTCCGACCGGTACACGACGCCACCTACGCCAATGACTACCGGGATCTGTCTGTGCTCAAGCGGCTGGCGGACAAGCACGGCATTGCCATCCTGCTCATCCACCATCTGCGGAAAGAAAAGGCGGAAGATGTGTTCCATCGGATCTCCGGGACCACTGCCATCAGCGGCGCAGTGGATTCCAGCTTCACCCTGGTGGAAGAAAAGCGGGGCAGCGGCAGGGCCAGACTGACCTGCGTGGGCCGGGACATCGAATACCGGGAGCTGGAGCTTCGACGCAGCGAGGAAAATGTGTGGGAGTTGGTTTCGGACAGCCGGACACAGCCGGAACAATTGGAGGGGCAAATCGTTGTTCTCCTCTCTGCGTTTATGAGCAGCAGAACAATATTTATCGGCACTCCCACGGAGCTCTCCGAAAAGATCGACCCTGACAGAATCGAAGGGGTAACCCCCAAAAAGATTTCAAGGCTGATCCAGCAAAGCGTTGAGGCCCTAAGAAAAAACGGAATTCAGGCAATGGTGCGCCGCAGCAACGGAAAACGAGTAATTGAGCTACGCCGTGCCGATAGTGCCGATTTGGAGGGTGCCGGAGAAATCGTCCCTATCGACCCTGTCGAGGCGCTGTGCGGCGATTTGCGGGCAGTTTCCAGGTGCGGCGAGTAACTCCCGCAAGGCAAAAGAAACGCCGTGTTGGGCCGCTTGTGGCCGAAGGAGGAGTGCGGGTGTTCGGCGCGGGAGAATCACCTCCAAACAGGGTTCCCGCCGAAGCCCAGCGCCAGCGGGTTCGGTGGGAGGAGGACAAGCGACAGAGAGAGCGAGCTTTGCCGCTGGCGGCGAAGCGAGGGATTCGTCGTCCGCTTGGACGACGGCCAGCATCGCGTTTGTCTGGTCACCGGCAAAGCCGCCGCCCGCCTTCCGCATAATTTCCGGGCAGAAGCCCGGACCCACTTTTTCTGCAATTTGGAGGAAACGATATGAAAAAAGATATCAAATTCAGCACCCGGATGGCATCCGAAGACCGGGAGGCCATCAAGGAATTGGCGAAACGCTCCGGGATGTCTATGAGCGATTATGTGACGGCTTGCTGTCTGGGAAAGCAGGTAGTGGTCATCGATGGACTGAAAGAAGTGCTCAAGAAGCTGAAGTCTATCGGCAGAAATCTGAATCAGCTTGTCACCCTGGCGCACATGGGGCGCGTCACGGTGGTCAACCTGGACGGTGTACGCCAGGCGTTCTCTGAACTCTGCACTGCTGTCCGGCTGATCCTGGAACGAAGGCGGTGGTGAAAAATGGCGATCATCAGCTTCACTAACTACAAGCGAGGACAGACCACCGGATGCATGGGAGCCGTGATGCGGTACACCATGCAGAACAAGAAAACCGAGTGTGACGGTCAACAGTTGGTCACAGGCATCAACTGCCAGCCGGAATCTGTCTACGCGGACTTCATGACCACCAAGCGCCTGCATCACAAAACCGACGGTGTGCTGTTCTACCACATGGTGCAGAGCTTTCCAAAAGGCGAAGCGGTAGATCCGGTCACCGCTCATGCGGCGGCGCTGAAGCTGGCTGAGTACTATGAGGGCTATGAAGTTCTGGTCTGCACCCACACAGACCGGGAACACATTCATTCCCACTTCCTCATCAACTCCGTCAACTTCGATACTGGGAAGAAACTGCACATCGCAAAGGAGCAACTCCAAGAACTGCGGCAGCGCAACGATCAAGTCTGCACGGAGTTTTCTCTCCCTGTGTTCAACCCCGCGAACAGGAACGAGAAGACCAAGACCATGTCCATTGGTGAGTATCACACCGCAGCCCGTGGCCAGAGCAAGAAGCTGCAGCTTATGAACATCATCAACGACTGTATGCGCCACGCCTCCAGCCGGGAGGAGTTTATTGCGCTGATGGAGAGCGAGGGCTACAAGGTACGCTGGGAAACCTCCCGGCGGAACATCACCTACACCACACCCAGCGGCTGGCAGTGCCGTGACCGCCTGCTGTTCGGGGACAAATATCTGAAGGAGAATATGGAATATGAATTCAGGATCAGAGAAGAAATTATCTATGGACGAGCTGTTGGAAAAGAATCGACCTACGCAGATGGTACAGATCACGCCGCAGCCTCCGGCGCAGGAGCTGACACCGCCTTCCAAAGTGCATCCTACGAAAGCGGAGTGGGAGGAACTGCTGAGCAGCCTCTATGCACTGGGGGACCACACCGAGAGACAGACTGGCTATCTCAAGAAAGTCAGCGAATTGCTGGCGCAGCTCCCGACCCGGACGCAGATGGACGAGCTGCTGAAAGCGGTGAAGCATCTGGAGCAGATGAGCGAACAGGCTGGGAAGCGGAACGAGAAGCGTTTTTCTCTGCCCGGCATCAGACTGCCCAGACTGCGGCTGCCGCACCTGGATGGTCCCACATGGGCGGTCCTGCTGATGGGGATAGCAGCATTGCTTCTGCTGTGGTGGGGCTTGGATACCGTCTGGAGCAGTCTCAGTCTGCTGCTCCAGTAATGGACAGCACCACAATGCACCCGCATACAGACAGGAAAACGCTCCGTAAGAAGCAGCAAAAGAAAATCGCCCAAGGCCATGCCCAGGACGATCACGAAGAAGAACAGAATTGGCAGCAGACCATGTAAAGGAGGACGATCACATGAGTTATCAGCAGGCAATGTATGATCGGGCGCATCCCAGATATTCTGAGCCGACAGAGTACATCACGATGGAAGTGGACGGACTGATTGTTGCCCTCCGCTTCAAAAACACGATCACAAAGCCTGACATAGTGACTGAAATTGAGCAGACGCTGTTGATGGCACAGGACTTTGAAAATCTGAACAAGCCCGCTTGATTCAGTAGACTTTTTACCAGTAGTGTGGGATACTGTGTGTGCATATGAACCTTGCTACGAAAATAAGTAGCGAGGGCGTGAACCTTGACAAACAGGCTTTCAACGCCTCATGAAAAACCATCGCAGCACAAAAAGCGGCAGGCCAAAACCTGTCG
>NZ_JACLZC010000045.1 GCF_016901735.1 Pseudoflavonifractor phocaeensis
CAACGCCTACTGCGGCGGCGAGCTGGTGGACTTTATGCTGGGCTACTATCCCGAGGGCACGGTGGTGACGGCGGAGCAGCTGAAGGCCGAGGGCGTGCTCCAGGACCCCCTTTACAATTATGACGATAAGGGCGTCTACCGTTTTGTTGACATGCAGCAGGACGGTACCACGGTGAATCTGTACTACCAGAAGTAACCCAGTTCCTTTAAGGTGCAAAAGCTGAAGGACGACCGTATGGAATCAAGAGACGCACCTGGTCAGGACTCCCGGCAGTCCTGACCAGGTATGCCTGGAAGCATCCTTATGACAGGGAAATCTCCGTGTCATAAGGGTGTTTTTTCTTTACGGGCGATAAGATATGCGCTATAATGTCTAGGAAAAAAGAGGGGTACCATGGCCAAGTATCCTTTTGGTATCCCAACACTGACATTGGAGGCGTTTTTTATCCTATGAATATTACCATTTGCGATTTGCTGGACCTGTCCCACACCATGGCGGCCGATTATCTCCGCCAGTTCCGCTATCCCTGGGAGGCGCTGGACGGCATCAAGGACCTGATCCTGTCTCTGGGGGAGACCCTTTCGCCGGAGGAGTACGACTGTCCGGCGGAGCATGTGTGGGTCCACAAAAGCGCGGTGGTGGCGCCCACGGCCTATCTGGGCGCGCCCTGCATCATCGGCCCGGAGACCGAGGTGCGTCACTGCGCCTTTATCCGGGGTTCGGCTCTGGTGGGGGCCCACTGCGTGGTGGGCAACTCGGTGGAGCTGAAAAACGTGATTCTCTTTGATAACGTCCAGACTCCCCACTATAACTATGTGGGCGACTCCATTCTGGGCTATAAGAGCCACATGGGGGCCGGCTCCATCACCTCCAACGTGAAATCGGACAAGACCCTGGTGGTGGTGAAGGGGGAGACCCAGATCGAGACGGGCCGCAAGAAGATGGGCGCCATTCTGGGCGACTTTGTGGAAGTGGGCTGCAACTCGGTGCTGAATCCCGGCACCGTCATCGGCCGGCACAGCAGCGTCTATCCCACCTCCTGCGTCCGCGGCGTGGTGCCGGAGGGCAGCATTTATAAGGATAAGGACCACATTATCCGGCGGCAGGGCTAAAAATGTTTCATAAGCAGGTGTTTGCAATGTTTCCTGGAGGCGGAATCACCCGCGCGGTCATCAGCAATCTGGCGCAGATTTTGTTTCTCTTTTTTCTCATTCCGGTGTGCCTGATTATCATTGAGCTCATCGTTCCCAACGCCGCCGCTCAGCTGGCCGCGGAGCTGGCGGGCGAGGTCCCCTTTTTAGGTATGTGGCTTTCCGTGATCGGGAGCCTGCTTCAGACCACGGTTCAAAGCACCTATCCGGTCTATGATGTGCTTTCTGATGTGTTCAAAACCATCATTGTGGCGGTGTGCGTGAAGCTGGCCGGCGCCGTCCACTACAAGTGCGGTCTTTACGGACTGCCCATTCTGGCTGCCACCGTGGGCATCGTCGTGGCAATGATTCTGAGTTCCATCATCTCCGCCCTGTTCGGCGGGATCGTGGCGCTGCTGGTCTATGGCGGCGTGGTCATCATCATGCTCATCGGCATGTGGCTGCTCCTCTCCTCGGTCTTTTCCTCCCTTCAATTTTCCTTTTCTCTGTTTACCTATCACACCGCGCTGGCTGCCATCAGCGCCATAGCGGCCAGCGGCTATGTGGCCATGATGGCCCTGATCCTGGGCGGCTATATGCCGAATTTTTGGGCTTCCGTTGTCTGCGCCCTGGCCGGAACGGTGCTGATGGTTGTTTCCTCCATTTTGCTCTACATTGATTCCAAAATGGCGGATCAGGAGGAGAAGGAGAGAAAAAGAAGGATCGGCCGTTTTCCGTGATATGTTTTCAAAGAAAATGCCCTGAGACCATACGGCCTCAGGGCATTTTTATAAAGACAGGCGGTTTTCAGAGCTTTTTCAGCTCAAAATAGAGCTCCGCGTTGGCCTGGGCGTCGCACCAGGCCCGGTGAGCGTCGGGCTGCCGGATGCCGAAGCACCGGGAGAGATATTCCAGCGTCACGCTCTCCCAGCCGTTTGCTTCTTTGCGGCGTTTGGCGTAGCGATAGGTGTCAAAGAAGGCGTTTTCCATACGGATGCCGGCTTTTTTGGCGGCCCGGTCGATGTAGTAGAGGTCAGAGGCCTTAATGTTGTGCCCCACCAGCACGCTGTCCTCCACGAAGTCGGCAAACTGCCGGATGACGGCGTCGATCCTGGGTTGGCCGGCCACCATTTCGTCGGTGATGTGGGTGATGCGGGAGATGCGGGGGAGGATCTTCCGGCCCGGGTCCACCAGCTGGGAAAACCGCTGGGTGATCTCCCCGTTGACCACCTTGACCGCGCCGATTTCGGTGATTTCCGCCGGTCCGTCGCCGTTGGCGGCGCCGTAGGTGCCGGTGGTCTCCAGGTCGAAGGCCACAAAGGAGTCAAAAGTGGGCTCCGTCAGCTCCTCCATGGGCTGGGGCATGTCGTCCTCCAGCACCTCCCACTCGATACCGGACAGGGCCAACAGCTCTATCACCTGGGCCATCTGCTGCGCGGTGCCGGTGAGCCTCAGGACCTTGTGACCCAGGCGCTGGTCCTCCGGCGGCAGGGCTTCCGCCACGGTTTCCCCGGCCTGCTCCGCCGAGCGGAGCTTTGCCCGCAGGTCCGAAAGTCCCTCCGTACTCAGACATTCCAGATATTTGACGGTCAGCGCGCCGGCATGGGGTCCGGCTCCCTTCCGGATGCTGTCCAGATCCCGGGCGGCGCCGGCGATTTTTGCGTCCACCGCCGCCTGCCAGGTTTTGGCCGAGGTGGTTTTGTTGAGCCATTTCTTGTCAAAAAAGGCGGGGCTGTCCCACACCTGCCGGGCCATATCGCCCAAGGGGGCGCTGTGTGTCTGGAAATAGGCCAAAATCTCCCCCCGTTTGCCCTCCTTTTCCCGCTCCTCCATGCCGGAGACAAATTCCTTGATGGCGTCCAGCGGTCCGTCGATCATGGCCAGCAGCTCTTTGACCTGTCCCTCAAACAGGTTGTAGGGTTCCAGATAGGCCTTTTTGATCTCCTTGCGCCGGTCGTCGATCTCTTTGCGCAGACGGGTGAGCTCCTTTTTGTCCGCCTTGGCGTCGGTGAGCATGGCCTCGGTATAGACCACGTTTTCATACCGGACCAGAATGGCGGACAGGGCCGCTTTTATCTCGTCAAAGTTGTCGATTGTAATGTGTCCCGGCTGCTGCCGGGAGACAAGCTCCATTTGTTCCATTCTTTTCTCCCTATTCTCCGGTTATTTGTACCCGTACTGGGAAGCGATTTCTTTTAGCTCCTCCTCGTCGGCCTTGCGGATGCGGTCCTCATCCAGCAGCATGGCGCCCAGGCCGGAAAATGCCCCGCCATAGACGTCAGCGAGCAGTTTTTCCCTCAGATCTTCGGTGTCGTTCATTCTGTATTCCTCCTTTTTTACGCTTCTTCAAAGCGGATGTTGTTTCTTTGGGCGTACTGCTCGGCATAAGACCCCGCCGGGGCGTGGATGGTAACGCGGCCCTTACAGCGCCAGAACACATCTTGCTCCATCTCTTTCACACTGGCCGGGAGGGTCACACTGGTCAGACTGGCGCAGCTTCCAAAGGCACACCCGTCAATTTTGGCCACGCCCTCCGGGATGGTCACACTGGCCAGGCTCGTACAGCCGGCAAACGCACAGCCGCCAATCTCTTGTACACTGTCCGGAAGGGTCACGCTGGTCAGACTGGTGCAGTCCTGAAAGGCACAGGGCCCAATTTTGCGAATCCCTTCCGACAGGGTCACGCTGGCCAGGGCCGTACAGTTCTGGAACGCATACCCACCGATGGTGACGATGGTCTCCGGCAGACGAACGCCCGTGATCTCCCTGCGCATGGTCCGTATCGCCTCGGTCAGGCGGTGGGCATCGGGGTTAAACGCCGCGCGGTCGATGCCCACCACCTTGTCCTTGCCGATGAAAGCGGGGACCTCCACCTGGGTCTCCCTGCCCTTGTAACCCAGAATCCAGAGGTTTCCCTCTTTGTCCTTTCCGTACCGCCAGCTCTTTTTCGCCTCTGCCGCCGTCAGAGTGCCGGTGAGCAGAAAATCCATTTCCCGCTGCGTTTTCTTCTCTTCCCGCTGCTCCCGCTCCCCCGGCTTGAGCTGCTGCTCCTGATAAGCCAGCAGCATGGCGGTAATTTCCGCGCTGCCCAAGGCGGCGGCCTGCTCGATGAGATCGGGAAGATCCACTTTTGGCACGATTTTCTCGCCCAGCATCACATGGAGGAGCGCCGGGTCTTGCAGCGCCGCCGGGTATAGTTTTTTCTTCCGGCTTTTGATGTACTTGAGGCAGTCGGCCCGGTAGTCCTCGGGCAGCGCTTCCCCGGCGGCGTACCGCAGGGCAAAGCCTCTGGCCGCCGCCTGCTTATTGGCCGGGACCGTATAATCCTCCATCCGGAGCTGTTCCGCCACGATGGCGGCCACACTGGCCGGAAACGCCTTTTTTCCGATCTCCGGTTTTCCCAAAATCGTAATCTTTTCCAGTGTGTTGCAGCCCTCGAAGGCAAAGGACTCAATCTTGGCCACGCTGGCCGGGATGGTCACATCGGTCAGAGACGCGCATTCAACAAAGGCATAGCATTCGATTTTCACGATACCCTCCGGAATGGTCACACTGGCCGGAAGGACTGCGCTGGTCAGACCTGACAGGGCAAATAGCAGGGTCCTCCTTTTGGGAGCAATCACCAGTCCGTTTTCTATGTGGAAGCACTTATTTCCCGGTGCAATCTCCACTTTAGTCAGACCTGTGCAGCCGGAAAAGGCAAACTTATTCAGCTGAACCACAGTTTTCGGAATGACGATGCTGGTCAAACTGGTGCAGTTACGGAAGGCAGGGTAGCCGATCTCCGTCACGCCCTCCGGGATGACCACATCCCCGCCGGGGCCGTTGTACTGCTCCAAAACGCCGTTCTGAATGATAAAATCTCGGTGCACGGAGAAATTCCTCCTTTTTTACGCTTCTTCAAAGCGGATGTTGTTTCTTTGGGCGTACTGCTGGGCATAAGACCCCGCCGGGGCGTGGACGGTGAGGTTTTTACACCATAAAAAAGCACACGGGCCAATCTGGGTCACGCTGGCCGGGATGGTCACGCTGGTCAGACTGGTACAGCCGGAAAAAGCACCTGTATCAATTTCGGTCACACCCTCCGGGATATCCACGCCGGCCAGGCTGGTACAGCCAGAGAAGGCGGAAGGGCCGATCTTTGTCACACCCTCCGGAATGATTACGCTGGTCAGACTGGTACAGCCGGAATACGCCTTCATGCCAATTTTGGTCACACTCTCCGGAATGGTCACAGCCTTCAGAGAGGTACAATTTTGGAAAAAGTAATTGGGAATGGTTTTGGTCCTCTTCGGGACGACACAAACGCCCTGTCCATCTCCCACATAGCCCAGCATCTTCTTTCCGGTCCTGGATTTACGGAACAAAAGCCCACCCTCCACACAGTACCAGCGGTTGTCCTCCGCCACCAGAACCGCGCTCAGCGCCGGGCATCCGCTGAACGGATGGTCCGTCTTTTTGGGCTTTGGCTTGTAATCGTCGGGCAAATAGCTGCTGCCCCCGATTTTCCGCACAGAGGCCGGAAGCTCCACCTGCTCCAGAGCTGCGCAGTCCTCAAAGGCACTCTCACCGATGGTCTCGACGCCCTCCGGCACACGGATCGAGCGGATGCCCCGCCGCACCGCCCGCTGGGCCTCGGACAGGGGCTTTCCGTTGGGGCTGAAGGCGTAATCGCCGATGGCGGTCACCTTGTCTTTCCCGATGACGGCGGGCACCTCAATCTCGCTCTCTTCGCCCTTGTAGCCCAAAAGGATCAGATTCCCCTTTTCGTCCTTTCCCGTCCGCCAGAGTTTTGGCAGCTTCGGCTCGGGCAGCTCCCCGCGCTCCAGCTGCCTGAGTTCCCGCTCAAACTGCCTGGCCTGCCGTTTGAGCTGTTTTTCCTGGGCCTCAAGCCGCTTCTCCATGGGGAAAATCCGATTCTGATAGTCCAGCAGCTCGGCGGTGAGTTCCGTGCGGTTTGCCGCCGTGGTCTCACCCACCAGCCGCTCCACCTCCTCCGGCTTGAGCATCTCCTCCCGGAGCATCAGGCGCAGCAGCTCCGGCCATTCCAGTGCTGTGGGCAGGAGCTTTTTGCGGTTGGTCTTGATGTATTTCAAATATTCCGCCCGGCGCTCATCGGAGAAGGCGGCTTCCTCGTCCAGGAAGGCCCGGATGGCGTTGAGGCGATAAATGGGTTTCAGGTCAGCCAGCGGAAAGTTGGGGGCAAAGAGGGAAAAATTTCCCTCGCCAAAGACATAGCCGTCCATTTTTACAGCCTTTCCCAGCAGGGAGACCCGCAGAAGCCCACAATGCTGGAATGCGGCGTTTTCGATTTCCTTCACGCTCTCCGGAAGGACGATCTCCTGCAAATGCTCGCAGCCCAGACACAGCCGCCCGGGAATCTTCTTCAGTTTGGGCGGGAAAGTCAGCCGTTTCAGTCTGACGCACTGCCGGAAGGCATTCTTACCAATGCCGGTCACGGTGTCAGGCACCCGGATCTCCGTCAGCCGGTGGCAGCCGGAGAAGGCAAAGGAAGAAATCCGCGTCGTTCCCTCCGGGATCCGGCATACGCCGCGCAGTCCACCGGGGCAGGCTTCCACCGAGGTCCCAGCCATCAAGAGGCCGTTCTGCACCCGAAATGTTTCATTCTCCTCGTCTACGATGATCCGCTCCAGCCTTTCGCAGTTGTCAAACGCGGCCTCGCCAATGTAGGACACATTTTTGGAAATGACCACCTCTTTCAGATTGATACAGTCGAAAAAGGCCCGGATATTGATGCGCTGCAGACTTTCGGGCAGAACCACCCGGGTCAGATGATTGCAGTGCTCAAAGAGCAGAATGGGAATCTCTGTCACCCCTTCCGGAATGATGACTTCCCCGCCGGGGCCCTTGTATTCCAGCAAAACGCCGTTTTCAATCACAAAATCAGAGTTGCCGCTCATAATGGATGCCTCCTTTTCGTCCATTTTTCTTTACTCCGCCGCAAAGGGGATATGGTTCTCCTCTGCGTACTTCTGGGCATAAGACCCCGCCGGGGCGTGGATGGTGAGATGTTCGCAGTCATGAAAGGCACACCAGCCGATCTTCGTCACGCTGGCCGGGATGGTCACGCTGGTCAGCCCTGTACAGCCATCAAAGGCACACCAGTCGATCTCGGTCACACCCTCTGGAATGACCACGCTGGTCAGAGCTGTACACTCCCGGAAAGCATGGTTGCAAATATACCTGGTTCCGTCTTTGATCTCCGCATGGGCAAGGGTTTCCCTGCACGCCGCCACGCACCGTCCCGCATAAACGATGTCATGCTCCGCCTTTTGCTGTTCCAGCCACGGCGTTTCACCAAACGCAGTTTGTCCAATCCGAACCACACCCTCCGGGATGATTATGCTGCTCAGGCTGGTACAGCCTCGGAAAGCGACATCGCCAATCTCCGTCACGCTCTCCGGGATGGTCACGCTGGTCAGGCCCGTGCAGCACCAGAAAGCAGACTTGCCGATCGCCTGCACGCCCTCCGGGATGGTCACACTGGTCAGACTGGTACAGCGGGAAAAGGTCTCCTCATTGATGGCAGTCACGCTGGTCGGGAGAATTACATTGGCCAGACTGGTACAACCGGAAAAGGCTTTCCTGCCAATTTTACTCACGCCCTCCGGAATGGTCATACTGGTCAGGCTGGTACAGCCGGAAAAGGCATACTCGTCGATGGCAGTCACGCTGGTCGGAAGGATCACGCTGGTCAGACTGGTACAACCGGAAAAGGCATTCCTGCCAATTTTGCTCACGCCCTCCGGAATGGTCACACTGGTCAAGCCTGTGCAATCCCGGAACGCAAAGTTCCCAATCTCGTCCACTCCCTCCGGCAAACTCACAGCCGTCAGAGAACCACGCTTTTGGAAAAAGTAGTCGGGAATGGTTTTGGTCCCCTTCGGAACGACACAGACACCCTCACCGCTGCCCACATAGCCCAATATCTTTCGCCCGGTTTTGGACTTGCGGCAAAAAAGCCCGTCCTCCACGCAGTACCAGCGGTTGTCCTCCGCCACCAAAACCGTGGTCAGCGCCGGGCATCCGCTGAACGGATCATCCGTCTTTTGGGGCTTTGGCTTGTAACCGTCGGGCAAATAGCTGCTGCCCCCGATTTTCCGCACGGAGGCCGGAAACTCCACCCGCTCCAGTCCCGCGCAGTCCTCAAAGGCGCTTTTGCCGATGGTCTCGACGCCCTCCGGCACGCGGATGGACCGGATGTTTCTCCTCGCCGCCCGCTGGGCCTCGGACAGGGGCTTTCCGTTGGGGCTGAAGGCGTAATCGCTGATGGCGGTCACTAGGTCCTTGCCAATGGCGGTTGGCACCTCCACCTCGGTTTCCTTCCCCTTGTAGCCCAAAATGGTCAGATTTCCCTTTTCGTCCTTTTCGTACCGCCAGCTCTTTTTCGCCTCCGCCGCCGTCAGCGTGCCGGTGAGTATGAAATCCATCTCCCGCTGCATCTTCTCCTCTTCCAGCTGCTCCCGCTCCCCCGGTTTGAGCTGCTTGTCCTGGTAGTCCAGCAGCATGGCGGTAACCTCTGGCTTATTCAGCGAAGCGGCCTGGTCGATGAGGTCGGGCAAATCCCCCTTGGGCGCCATTTTCTCTACCAGCATCACATGGAGGAGTGGAGGGAATTGCAGGGCCATGGGGTAGAGCTTTTTCTTCTGTCCCCTGATGTACTTGAGACAGTCCGCCCGGTAGGCTTCGGGCAGCTCCGTCCCGGCGGCGTACCGCAGGGCAAAACCTCTGGCCGCCGCCTGCTTATATTCCGTAGAAGGCAACTGGGCCATGGACATGGCCGGCGTATAAAACGCCATATTCTCTCCCGAAAAGGCTTGCTTATGGAGCTCGGCGGGCGTCCCAAGGAAAGTCACCTCCCGCAGGGCAGTACAGCCCGCAAAAGCATCCATCTTGATTCTGAGTACACTCTTCGGAATGACCACGCTGGTCAGGCTGGTACAGCCGGAGAAGGCGCTCCAATTGATCTCCTTCACGCCCTCCGGGATGGTCACACTGGTCAGGCTGGTGCAGTCCCGAAAGGCTGCCTGAGCGATCTCCTTCACACCCGCCGGAATGGTCACGCTGGTCAGACCTGTGCAGCCAGAAAAAACCTCGCCGTTGATTTCGGTTATATTCACTGGAATGACCACGCTGGTCAGGCCGGTGCAGCCCTTGAAGGCAAACTCTCCAATCCTTTTCACACCCGCCGGGATGGTCACGCTGGTTAAGCCCGTGCAGCCAGAAAAGGCCCGATCGTGGATCTTCTTCACACCGTCCGGAATGAATGCGCTGGCCAGACCTCCAGGAGCCAGAATCACACTGCGCTCTTTTCTGGAAATTACCAGCCCGTTTTCCACGTAAAACCGCGGATGTTCCGGTGCAATCTCCACACTGGTCAGACTGGTACATCCCAAAAAAGCACAGTAGCCAATCTTTTTCACACTGTTTGGAATGGCTACACTGGTCAGGCCCTCGCAGCCCTTGAAGGCAGAACCGCCAATCTCTTTCACACCGTTTGGAATGGTCACGCTGGTCAGGCCCGTGCAGTTACTGAACGCAAAATGGCCGATCTCTTTCACACTGTCCGGAATGGTCACGCTGGTCAGGCCCGTGCAGTCACTGAATGCAGAATAGCCGATTGTGATCACCCCCTCCGGAATGACCACGTCCCCACTGGGACCGGCGTATTTTTTCAAAATACCGTTTTCAATCACAAAATCAGAATTGCCGCTCATCTGTTTACCTCCTTACAGGGTAAACAGGTCGTCCACTTCCTCCAGCTGCACCGTAAAGGCCTCGGTCACCGACTGGGTGTAAAAGGCCGCCGTGCCGCTGGGCTGCTTGGGGATGATCTCCACCACTTCGCCGGGCTGGCCCGCCATCTTGCCACCCACGAACACCTTGTCCCCCGGCTTGACCTGATAATCACAGAAGTAGGAATAGGATTTGTTGTTTTCAAAGCGCACCTTGATATAGAGCCGCTTGCCCGGCTGGGCGGGGGTCTCCTGCCGGAGGACCATCTTGTTGTGATTTTCCCCGGCGTTGCTCTGGCCCAGGAGCATGGCGGAGATCTCCGCGTTCCCCGCCCGGTTAGCCAGCTCCACCAGGGCGGAAAAATCCAGATCCAGAGACAGGCCCAGCTCCAGCAGGGCGGACAGGTTTTTCACGTCCCCCTTGCCGATGCAATAGCGGATGGCATAGTCGGCCATGGGGGAGCGCTGCTTGCCCGCCGCGTCGCTGTGGGCAGTGAGCAGGTCCATCACCACCTTGAAGCGGCTGCTCTCGCTCTTGGCCTTCTGCCAGTTCTGCGCCGCCAGTTCATAGGAGAAGTGCACGCCGCTCTCATCCTGGGTAAAGCAGGCATACTGGCAGGGGTCCTGAATTTTGATGCTGGTACCGTCGGGGAGGACCACTTCCTTGATGCCTCCCTTTTCCAGCGCCGCCACGTTGACCGCCGTGACGTCGGCGGCCAGGACCACTGTTTTCAGACTCTTGCAGCCGGCAAGGGAGTCCTTGAGCAGCGGCTTCAATCCGCCGTGGAGAGTCACCGATTTCAGTTTATTGCAGTTGCTGAAGGCGTATTTTCCAATTTTGGTGACGCTCTTGGGCACAATATAGGAGGTCTTTTTGGTAAAGAGCGTGAGCAAATCCTTTTTCTTTGTGAGCAGGAAATCCTCCTTGCTGTCCGGGTCGCTGTAGCGGGAGAGATACTCCAGCTTTTTGCACCCGGCAAAGGCCCCTTGGCCGATGGACGCCACGGTGTCGGGCAGAATGACCCGGCTCACGTTGGTCAGCCCGGCAAAGCTGCCCTCGTCCAGCGCCGTCACCGGCGCGCCGGTAGGGTCCTGCTCCGGCACCCGGATGGTGTCGGTATCGGAGAGGCAGAAGAGGCACAGGCCCGGCTCCTCCCGGCTCCACACCAGGTCGGCCTCCTCAGGCTGCGCAACGGCAAAGGGCTTAGGTTCGCTGCTCGTTCGGTCCAGCTCCACATCCACATAGTCATAGTGCCCCTGGGCCGGGTTTTGGGGCACATGGGCGGTGGTAAACACCGTTTCTTCCATGGTCATGGTATCAAAGTCATAGGTGCGCCGCACCAGCGTCTCCAGGGTGGACCGGAAAAAGCGGAAGGCGGTGACGTCGCACAGCGCAGACGCGCCGGGCAGGGCGGCCAGCCGGGGGAACCGGTCCTCCTCCGGCCGCTGGCTGCAATAGACCCTCACCTGGAGCTTGCGGATGTTGGCGGTGGACTGGTTTTCCTTGCGGAAACGGGTCATGTGTTCGCGAGATTTGGCGCGCATCACATAGGGATCGGTCCACTGGGCCAGCGCACCGAGGGTGGGGCCGCCGGGCGCTTGGTCCAGCCGTTTCAGCAGGTCGTCACAGGCTTTATAATCGGCCGAAGTCCCGTCCCGGCGGGTGATGATCACCTCGGCGCTGACCCGCTGCGGAAAGTTGTAGAGCAGCAGCGCCTCCCAGTCCGACAGCGACTCCTCAAAAAACTGCGAGTAAGTGGGAAGCAGATCCTCCCAGACGCCGGTACCGCTGCCCAGTTCGGAGTAATGGCGGACGGTTCCTTCGCCGCCGGAATTCAGGGCTTCGCAGCGTGGATGGCCCTTGACCAGCCCTTCGTATTGCTGCAAGGAACTGTTCGGCATTTCGAAAACGGTATACGGTCCGGCGGGACAATCGTCCAGCGCTTGGGCGGCGGCGGTCTCGTCGGGGATGCAGTCCCGAATCAGCGCGGCGATCTCCTCCCGCGCGCCTGCAAACGCGATTCCAATAAAAGGTCTCTTCAGCTCTTTCATGGTTATACTCCTTTCTCCATGTATGCTCAGTTCTTGGACGGGGCGTCTTCCAGACTGCGGAACAGATCTTCTTCCCGGATGATCCGGATGTCCTGGCCCTTTCTCTGCAATTCTCTGGCCTGTTCCACCTTTTTTGCCCCGAAATTCTCCAGACTTCCAATGACCAGATAGTTGGTCTTTCCGCTGATGCTCCCCGTACACCGGCCCCCTCTGGCCACGATCTGTTCTTTGATGGCCCCGCGGTCATTGCCGCAGTGGGCAAAATCCCCGGTGAGCACAAAGGCCCGGCCTTTGAGTTCCACCCGGTCCACCGGTTCAAAATAGACCCGCTTCTCTTTGGTGGTAACGCCCTGATGGTAGGAGCGCTGGGTGGATGCTGTGGCCGTTCCGTCGGCATTGCGGGTACAGGTGAGGAAGTGGGACCGCTCGCCGGGCGGCACCCAGAATTCGCCATAACTGTCGTCGTGAAAGTCCCAGCTGGCCCGTTCCACCCCGTCTTGCAGCTCCTGTTTCCGTTCTTCCAGCTCCCGGCGCATCTCGCCGCTGTCCCCCCGGCTCAGGTTGGAGATGACGGCCCCCATCAGCTCTTCCAGCGTCTCGGGAGCGGCGCGCCACTGGTCGGCCTGTTCCTCCTCCGAAATGAGGACCAGGTCGTCCTCCACCGACAGATAGGTGTGGAGCCGGTCCGCTTTGTAGTTCCGCAGCAGCTCGGCCAGCGCCCGGTTCTGGATTTTGATGCAGACCGAGCTATAACTGCTGGAATTGGTGACAAAGTCGCTGCGGATTTTCATGGTGATCCTCCTTTTTTCATCTGGCTGTGTGTTCCATTTTTATCATGATAAAGAAAATTGGCACAGAAATCAACCAAACGGCAAAAACGGCGTCACAACCCGTTCATACAGTCCCAATCAAGTGCCTGTTCCGGCGGTCAACAGGCCACGAAGGGGTGACCGGTGGCTTCGGCGTACTTCTGGGCATAGGACCCGGCGGGGGCGCAGATCACCAGCTCGGGACAGCTGTGAAAGGTATCTCCGCAAATCGAGCGGTCGATTTCCGTCACGCTGGCGGGCAGCACAATGCGCGTCAGCTTGCGGCATCCGCTGAACGATCCCCAGCCCAGGGCCGTCACGCCATCGGGGACCGTCAATTTCCCGGAAGCGCACTCCAGACAGCGGAGCAGCAGGCCGTCCCGGCGCAGGACCATCGGTCCTTCCGCCCGGAAAACCGGGTTATCCGGGTGAATGACGATCTTTTTCAGCCACTCATCCGCCAAAACAGCGCTCTCCTTCATTTCGCATACACTGGCAGGCAGATGAATCTCTGTTAATTTTCTGCAATACTCAAACGCCCAATGCTCAATCTTGGTCACCCCTTCCGGGACGGCCGCCACGCCGGACGCTCCCACCAGACAGCGGAGCAGCGTTTTTCCGTCTTTGGTCAGCAGCAGGGGACCTTCTCCCCGGTAGACCGGGTTGTCCGGGTGGATGTTCCACGCGGTGAGCTGGCTGCATCCACTGAATGGATAGTGAATCCTGTCGCCCATGCTGGTCACGCTGGCCGGGATGGAAAGGTCGGTCAGGCTGGAACAGCCGTAAAATTCCTGCTCCCAGATCTCCGTCACCCCTTCACAGATGGTCAGACTGACAAGGCCCGTACAGTTCGAAAAGACACCGGAACCAAGTCCCCAGCTGTCGCCCAGTTTCCCTACGCCGCCCGGAATGGTCACATGGGTCAGGCCCGTGCAGCCGGCAAACGCGCCGTCGCCCAGGGTTGTCAGGCCGGTGGGCAGGGGAAGCTCCGTCAGACCGGCGCAGCCGGAAAAAGCCCGTTTCTCAATGGCCGTCACGGTGGACGGAAGGAGGCATTCCGTCAAGTTCTGACAGCCGTAAAAGCTGTCCGTTCCGATTTTCTCCAGCCCCTCCGGCAGGGAAATTCCGGTCATGTCCACACAGTCCCGGAAGCACTCAGGGGGGATTTTTTTGGTGCCTTTGGGGATGACGCACACCCCCTGCACCGCTCCCACGCGGCCCAGTAAAATTTCCTCCCCCTTGCTCCGTTTGAGCAGCAGACCATCCCGCAGCAGATAGCGCTTGTTTCTCTCGTCCACCGTCAGCTCCCGCAGAGAAGGACAGGAGGCAAAGGGGTTGTCCACTGTCTCTCCTTTTTTGTCGATCTTCCGGATGATGCTGCACGGTCCCATTTTTTGAACAGAGGCCGGAACATTGAGCCGCTCCAGACCTTCGCACTCCTCAAAGGCTCCCCAGCCGATCTGGGTGATGCCCTCCGGCAGGACGATGGAACGGATGCCCCGGCGCAAGGCGCGCACCGCCTCGGTGAGGGGGGAAGCGTTGGGACTGAAGGCGTAGTCGCCGATGGCGGTCACCGGGTCCTTGCCGATGACGGTGGGCACCTCCACATCAGCCTCCTTGCCCTTGTAGCCCAAAATGGTCAGATTCCCCTTCTCGTCCTTTTCATACCGCCAGCTCTTTTTCGCCTCTGTTGCCGTCAGGGCGCCGGTGAGCATGAAGTCCATCTCCCGCTTCATTTTCTTTTCTTCCCGCTTTTCCCGCTCCCCCGGCTTGAGCTGCTTGTCCTGGTAGTCCAGCAGCATGGCGGTGACCTCCGGCTTGTTCAACGCAACGGCCTGTTCGATCAGGTCGGGCAGGTCTCCCTTGGGCGCTATTTTCTCTGCCAGCATCACATGGAGGAGGGCCGGAAACTCCATGGCGATGGGGTAGAGCTTTTTCTTCTGTCCCTTGATGTACTTGAGGCAGTCCGCCCGGTAGGCTTCGGACAGCGTTTCCCCGGAACCATACCGCAGAGCAAAGCCTCTGACCGCCGCCTGCTTATATTCCGTGGAGGGCAGCTGGGCCATGGACATGGCCGGCGTATAAAATGCCATGTTCTCCCCCGAAAAAGCCCGTTTATGGAGCTGGGCGGGGGCCCCAAGGAAGGTCACCTCCCGCAGGGCGGTACAGCCCGCAAAGGCGTCTACCTCAATTTGGGTCACAGCAGCAGGGATGGTAATGCCGGTCAGGGCTTTGCAGCCGGAAAAGGCGCTTTCTGCAAGGGTGGTCATATTCTCTCCCAACGTGACTTTTTTCAGGCGGGAGCACCCTTGAAAGGCCTCTTTTCCTACCTTTTTCCCCGGAATATGGATGCTGGCCAGCTTTTTACAATTTTGAAAGGCATGATAACCGATCCGCTCCACGCGCTCCGGAATGGTAATGTCAGTCAGCGCCTTACAGTTTTGGAAAGCGCTATCATAGATTCTGGAAATACTCCCGGGCAGGACGATGCTGGTCAGGCCGGTACAGTCGCAAAAGACGCCATAGTCGATCTTCTTCACCCCTTCCGGAACGGTCACGCTGGTCAGGCCCGTGCAGCCGGAGAAGGCGCCCCGGCCAATCTCCTCCACACTGGACGGAATGGTTACGCTGGTCAGGCTGGTGCAGCCACAGAAAGCAGCGCCGTCGATTTTTTTCACGCCCTCCGGAATGACTACGTTGGTCAGACCTCCCGGAACCAGAATCACACTGCTCTCTTCTCTGGAAATCACCAGCCCGTTTTCCACATAAAACTGCTGATTTTCCGGTACAATCTCCACACTGGTCAGACTGGTACAGCCGGAAAAGGCATAGTAGCCAATCTCTTTCACACTGCTTGGAATGGCTACGCTGGTCAGGCTCTCACAGCCCCTGAAGGCAGAATCGCCAATCTCTTTCACACTGTTTGGAATGGTCACGCCGGCCAAACTGGTACAGCCAGAAAACGCATAGGAGTTAATCTCTCGTACACCGTCCGGAATGGTCACGCTGGTCAGGCCCTTGCAGTTACTGAACGCAAAATGGCCGACTTCTTTCACACCGTCCGGAATGGTCACGCTGGTTAGGCCCTCGCAGTCACTGAACGCAGAATTGCCGATTGCGGTCACGCCCTCCGGAATGACCACGTCCCCGCCGGGGCCGTTGTACCGGCGCAAAACGCCATTTTCAATCATAAAATCTTCATTGCCGCTCATGGTAATACCTCCTGTTTTTGATAGGGAATATCATGTTTCTTGGCATACGCCTCGGCATAGGAACCCGCCGGGGCATGAATGGTGAGGTTGGAACAGCCGGAAAATACGCCGATTCCCATGGAACTGACACTGGCCGGGAGTGCGACTGTCTGTAAATTGGCGCAGTTCCGAAAGATATAGTTGCCCAAGGTGGTGATCCCTTCTGAGAACAGGACGCTTTTCAGCTCCGTACAGGAGGAAAAGGCCGCCAGACCGACCGTCCGCACACTCGCCGGAAGGATGATTTCCTTTAAGTGCCCGCAATCCCGAAAGGCATGATCGTCAAGGAACACAACGCCGTCCGGAATATTGATCTCGGCCAAATTGGTACAATAGGCGAAGGCATCGCTGTAAATCCGCTGCAGGGTATTGGGCAGGACTACCTTGGTCAGTCCCGTGCAGTTTTCAAAAAAGGCGTCCGGAATCATTCGTACCACTTCCGGAATGACGCATACACCGGCCAGATCGGGAAGGCGGCCCACCAGCCCGTATTCGGCCTCCTGCCTGGTGACCAGTAGTCCATCCTGCATCCGGTAGGCGGTATTTTTCTCATCCACCGTCAGTTCTGTCAGTGACCGGCACCCCCAAAAGGCGTTTGTCTCGAACTCGTAGGAGGCAAAGGCATTTTTCACGCGCACCCTTCCCGTGGAAATACGCTTGACAGTGGAGGGGATATGGAGCCGCTCCAGACTGGCGCAGTTTACAAACGCGCTTCCTCCAATCTCTTTCACGCCCTCAGGCAGCAAAATGGAACGGATCTGACGCCGGACCTGCCGCTGCTCTTCCGTGATGGATTTCCCGTCAGGGCTGAAGGCGTAGGCGCCGATGGCAGTCACCTTGTCCTTCCCGATCCTGTCGGGAACGACAAGGTCCGTCTCCTTTCCCTTATAACCCATAATGCAGAGATGCCCCTTTTTGTCCTTTTCGTACCGCCAGCTCTTTTTCGCCTCCCCTACCGTCAGGGTGCCGGTGAGCAGAAAGTCCATCTCCCGCTGCATTTTCTTTTCTTCCCGCTTCTCCCGCTCCCCCGGTTTGAGCTGCTCCTCCTGATAGGCCAGCAGCATGGCGGTGACCTCGGGCTGGTTCATGGCGGCGGCCTGGTCGATGAGGTCGGGCAGATCTCCCTTGGGCACCATTTTCTCGCCCAGCATCACACGGAGCAGCGCCGAATCCTGCAGCGCCACCGGATAGAGCCGTTTTTTCCGGCTTTTGATGTACTTGAGACAGTCGGCCCGGTAGTCCTCGGGCAGCTCCGCCCCGGAGGTATACCGCCGTGCAAACCCTCTGGCCGCCGCCTGCTTATGGGCCGGGAGCGAATAATCCTCCATCCGGAGCTGCTCCGCCACGATGACGGCCACACTGGCCGGGAAGCTCTCTTTTCCCATCTCCGGTTTTCCCAGAATCGTAACGTCGGACAGCTCAGTACAGCCGAAGAAGGCATATTCTCCAATCTGGGTCACGTGTTCCGGAATGGTTACGTTGGTCAGGCTGGCGCAGTTATAGAAGGCATGTTCACCAATCCGGCTCATATGTTGCGGAAACGTCACATGACTCAGGCCTATACAGCCGGAAAAGGAAAAGCTGCCGATGGTGGTCACTCTCTCCGGGATGGTCACACCGGTCAGACCGGCGCACCGCTGAAACGCCCAACTGCCGATGTCGGTCACCTCTTCCGGAATGACCACATCCCCGCCGGGCCCTTTATACTTTTTCAAAACGCATTTTTTCACATATTGCTTGATGGAAAATTCCCCATTGCCGCTCATGTTGCCCCCTCCTCTTCTTACTCGTCCAGATCCAGCCGCTCCAGCTCGGTGATGATGTCCTGCTGGCGCTCATAGAAGAGCAGCTCCTTGTTGTGGGCAAAGTACTCCGGACAGCCGTAGCGGGCGATAAACTTGGCCGCATGGGTGTGGATGGTCAGCTCGGTGACCAGGATCAGCATCTCCTGCCCCTCGGCAAAGACCTCTTCACAGAAGCGGAAGACGTTACTTAGATTCTTCCGGGCGCTCTGGGCCTGGTTGTTCATGTCCTTGACCCGTCCGTCGAAGCCCTCTTTGACCATCCGGAAGGCGGCCGCCCCGTCGTACTCGCCGGCCACCTGCTGCCCCAGCTCGTCCAGGATTCTCACCACGTCTATCAGCTGCCGCTGGGCGTCGGCCGACAGGCTGGCCGCCCGTTTGCCGCTCTCCAGCCGCTTTTTCCGCTCCTCCGCCTGCTGGGCCAAAAGTTCCGCCGGGCTACTCCCCCGTTTGGTGCTCAGGGCCGTCCGGAAGCCCTTCAGGGCCATCATCAGCTCCAGATTGACCCCCTCCAGCAGCATCACATCCCGGAGCCTGGCCGTCACCGCGTCCAGAATGAGGCCCAGCAGGGCCAGCCGCTCGTCAAATTTGGCCGCTCTGGCCCGGTCCTTGACGGTTCCGGTGGCCTTGCCCGCCAGGATGGAATCTATCTGGTAATCGCTGCGGTATTTGTTGAAGAGATCGTAATAGACGGCAAAGTCCCGGGCGATTTTGGGGTTTTGCAGGTATTGTCCCACCAGCTTGCCGTCCACCGTCAGGCCGTGCTTTTCGTAGAGGTGAATCATCTGGCTCAAGTCGTCCCAGCCCCGGGCAGTGACGAACTGTTTGCCGTCCACGGTGGACTCGATTTTGTAAAAGTCGCCCTTTTTGATCTCCAGATAGGTCAGAACGGCGGGGTGGACCCCTCTCTGGTAGGCGTACTCCTTCCACACATCGAAATCCGGCTCCACGTCGATGCGCTTGAGGCGGTCCCAGGTGACGATGTCAAACTCCCGGACGGAGTTGTTGTACTCCGGCGGGTTGCCGGCGGTGACCACGATCCAGCCGTCGGGCACCCGGTGGCGGCCGAAGATTTTATACTGCAAAAACTGGAGCATGATGGGGGCCAGCGTTTCCGATACGCAGTTGATCTCGTCCAGGAACAAAATACCCTCCTGCACGCCGGTCTCCGCCATCATGTCGTAAACGGTGGAGATGATCTCGCTCATGGTGTACTCGGACACGTCGCACTCGTACCCGCCGTAGTTTTTATGGACGATGAAGGGGAGGCCCAGGGCGCTCTGACGGGTGTGGTGGGTCATGGAGTAGGAGACCAGTCCCACCCCCATCTCGGCGGCGATCTGCTCCATAATGGCCGTCTTGCCGATGCCCGGAGGGCCCATGAGAAAGACGGGGCGCTGCTTTTCGATGGGGATCTCATAGCCGTATTCGTTTTTGGAAAAATAAGCCGTCATGGCGTTTTTGATCTGCTCTTTTGCTTCTTTGATGTTCATTTTCGATTGGTTCCTTTCTGCCGGCTGAGTACCGGTCTCTTTTTATTACAAGGTAAACTTTTTTAAGGGATCCTGTAAGTTCATCTTTGCATTCTGATGCTCCAACAGCATGGCGATCACTTCCGGCCTGCCCATCTCGATTGCCCGGTCAATGAGGTGGGGAATGTCTCCCTGCGGTATGATCTGTTCGGTTAGCATTACATGGAGCAGCGCCGGAAATGTCAGGGCCGCGGGATAGAGGTTGTTCCGCTGCTCGTTGATATACCTGATGCAGTCGGCCCGGTATCCTTCGGACAGTTCCGCCCCGGATGTATACCGCAGGGCAAACCCCCGGATGGCCGCCCGCTGATGGGCCGGGAGTAAAAAGGCCGACAGAGGAAGCTGCTGGGCCTCTAGGACCGTCACCTCGTCCGGAAACGCCTCCTGGCCGATCTCCGGCTGTCCCAACAGGGTGATTTGCTCCAATTTGGCGCAGCCGGAGAAGGCATAGAGGCCGATGTGCTTCACTCCCGACGGGATGGTAACTTCGGTCAGGCCGGTACAGCCGGAGAAGGCAAAGCACCCGATCCCGGTCAGCCCTTCCGGAAAGGTCACACCGGTCAGACTGGTGCAGCCCTGGAAGGCATGGTCTCCAATCTTTGTTACGCTGCCGGGAATCACAAGATTAGTGGGGCGTCCCAGCGGAAAGACGACCGTCTCGCCGTCCACATAGATCATCAGCCCGTCTTCCACACGAAACCGCCGATTTCCCGGTGCGATTTCCACACGCTCTAGGTTCATGCAGCCGTGGAATGCGTGCCCGTCGATCCGCTCCAAACTGGCGGGAATGGTGAGCGCAATGAGAGCAGTACAGCCGCGAAAGGCAAACCCACCGATCTCCGTCACACCCTCCGGAATGACCACCGCCCCGCCGGGGCCGTGGTACATGACCAGGACGCCGTCTTCTATGAGAAAATCACTGCTGCTCATGCGCTCGCCCCCTCAGTTCCTCCACATGGGCGAACACCGGCCGGAAGCCGGTGCCGCCAGGATGACCAGACTCGCCCCCTCACTCCGCCGCAAAGGGGATGTTGCACTTCTTGGCATACTGCTCGGCGTAAGACCCAGCCGGGGCGTGGATGGTCAAATCTTTGCTGCAACCATAGAAAGCAAAAGAATCAATTTCCACCAGTTGAGCAGACAAAAACACATCTGTCAACTTCTGACACGTAGAAAACACCGATCGCTTCAGGCATCGAACTCCGTTTGGAATCGTGATAGTCTCAATCTTCCGGCATCCCAAAAAGGCAGAGGGTCCGATCTCTTCCAGCGTGTCCGGCAAATAGATTTCTGTGAGCTTGCTGCATTTGCTGAATGCATCCGCAGCAATTTCTTTGACTGCCTCAGGTACTGTGTAGGTTCCTTCCTTCGCCGGGGGACACTGGAGCAGGCGTGTCATATTGCGATTAAATAACACACCATCTGCGCTGTGATAAGTGGGATTATCCTCATCGACTTCGATTGCGGCCAAAGCCTTGCAGCCTTCAAACGGCAGTACAGGTAACTGTGTTACCTCGGAGGGAATTGTAACTGATTTCAGTTTTGCACAGCCAGAAAAGGCACTCTCCCCCGATGCGGCCGGAGCAGCACCGTTAAGGACACTTTCCACAGATTTTGGAATGGAGTATGCCCCCTTCTTGCCCGCAGGACAAAACAGCAGTTGTGTCTTGTCAGTCGAGAACAACACCCCGTCCACATCTGCATAAAGTGAACTGCCCTCCCCTACCGTGATCTGTTGCAGGGCGCCGCACTTGGTAAATAATCCCTGAGGCAGCCGACCCGTCTGAGCTGGAAAGTGAACTGAAGTAAGCGCGGCGCAGCTGTGAAAGGCAGAATCGCCAATCTCTGTGAGGCTGTCCGGTAAGACCACTGAGGTAATTTTTTTCGCCCGATGCTCCCTCTGTTCAGCTTTGAGCGGCTTTGCATCAGGACTGAACGCATCGGGTCCAATGGCGGTCACCGGATCATTTCCGACAAACGCTGGAACCAAAATCTCAGTCTCATCACCCTTATAGCCCAGCAGCCGGATACTTCCCGTAAAAGTCTTCTCATACTGCCAGAGCTTTTTCGCCTGATTGGGATCGAGGGCATTGGAGAGGAGCAAATCCATCTGCGTCTGAAGTTCTCGCTCTTGTTTTTTCTGCCTCTGAGCCGGTGTGAACTGCGCCTGCTGATAATCCAGCAGCATAGCGGCGAGTTCTGGTTTTCCAGTAACACGCTCAAGCAACTCGTCCAGCTCTGTCAAGGGGATCATTTTTTCCCGAATCATCAGCCGCAGCAGTTCTGGTGTCTGAAAAACGATATCGCAGAAGTCTTTGAGGTTCTTCTTGATATATTTGAGATAGATTTCCCGATGACGGGCAGTCAGTTCTTCACCAGCGGCAATCTGCCGGGCAAAGGTGCGTACCGCCGCGCTTCGCTGGGGCTCCGGCAATTTGGCCGGCGACATCTGCGTTAAAATGATCTCCACTTCCGGACTCAACTTGAAGAACGCGTCCTTCCCAAATTTGACCTGCGTTCCCCGGATGGTAAGCCGCCGGAGGCTGTCGCAGCCGCGCCATATATCGCAGAACGCATAAGTACTCAATTTGTACACCTGCTCAGGAATATCCAGTTCCGCCAATGCGGCGCAGCCGCCAAGGGCAGAGGAACCGATGATCTCCAAGCCCTCTGGCAGAGTGAGCTTAACCAAAGCACTGCATCCGGCGAAACAGGCCTCTGGCAGTTCTGTCACCCCCGCAGAAATTGTTAGTTCCGTCAGAGAGGAACAGGAGCGAAACGCCTCTTTGCCCATCACCTTCAGACTATCAGGAAGGGTAATTTCTGACAAATTGCGGCAGTTATAAAACGCCCCGTCTCCAATATAGGTAATGGTATCCGCAAAGTGAATGGATTGAAGACATGTACAATCCCGAAAGATATTGCTGCTCAGTGACGTAATCAGACTAGGAATCTCGATTTGCTCTAAAGATGTACAGCCAGAAAAGGCATTGTCTCCAACATAAGTCAGAGCGACGGGCAAGCAAATCTCCCTTAAAGCACTGCAACCGTCGAATGCCCAGCCATCAATGGCTGTTACCGACGCAGGAAGTTCAACTTTCTGCAGAGAAGTACAGTTCTGAAACACGCTGCTCCCAACGGTTTCTACCCCCTCCGGAAGCCGTACCGAAGTCAGATTCTTCCTACCCGCAAAAACGCGATGGGATAATACCCGCACGCCTTCTGGCACCGTCACATCCCCGCCGGGGCCGTTGTACTTTTCCAAAACGCCGTTCTCAATCACAAAATCCGAATTGCCGTTCATATCCTTTTCCTCCTTAAATTTCTTCCGGCTCCAGCACCAGCTTGATGGCCCAGGGCGGCACATCCGGGTTCTGATATTCGTCGCGGATGAAAACAAAAGCGGTGTGATAATCCGGCTTTTGGGCCGGGAAAGTGCCGTATCCGTCGGTAAAATAGATGAGTCCTTTCAGGTTCGTAAACTCCCTGTTTTTCCTCAACTCCTCCACATGGGCGAACACCGGCCGGAAGTCGGTGCCGCCGAAGCCGCGGAGCTGCATCGTGGCCAGATACCGGTCGAACTCCTCCTGAGAGGTAATCTTCGCGTCCTCCTGGATTTCCGCGTCACACTGGATGATATGCAGGTTGATCTTGGTAAAAAAGCTCTCGGACTGCTTGAGGATGTTATAGGTTTTCTGCACGAAGTTCTGCACCAGCTTTCCGGCCACCGATCCGGAGGTGTCAATGGCGATGACAAATTCCCGGATGCGTTTGACCTCCTTATATTCCAAAGGTTCGATGAGGGGCATATTGCCGAAGAGCTTCATGCCATAGGTATAAAAAATATAGTCGAACTCATCGTCGTTGACCTTCATGGCCTCTCCCATGACGGCAAATTTTCGCAGAAAAGCGGCATAGTCGTACTTCTCCCGGTTCACTGCCTGGAGATTCTGCATGAGGTTGCCGGCGTCCTCGCCCCGCTGCCGGCGGGAGAAGGTCTCCAAATCCATCTGCATCCGCTCGGAAATATCCTTCCAGCGCTGGGAGAGGTCGGAGCGGGAAGGCGCGGCGTTTCCCGTCTCTTCCGCCGTCCCGGCGGCGGCGTTTCCATGCCACAGTATGGAGAGACGCCCCTCGGCGGAATGATACCAAAGGGTGTGGTCGTCGGCCAGGACGGTTTGGCGTAGCCGGAGCAGTTCCTCGGGGGATGGGCGGTGGTCCAGATAATAGCGGTAAATTTTTTCGGCGGTCAGCGGTTTGACAACGCCGCGAAGGTGCTGCAGCAGGGCGCTCTGGGCCTTCTGCCGGGCAGACGCGGCGGCGGCAATGCCCAGATCGGTGATGACGCTTTCCACGGCGATGTCACAGGCCAGATCCCACAGCGCCTCGTCCGTCAGATTACGTACGAACTGATGGCGAAACACGCAGTGCAGGACCATGTGGAGGTAGTCCCGCACCGGCCGTTCCCGTTCGGTCCGGTAGATGTGGAGCACATGGCGGGCGTTATAGTAGATGTGGGCCCCGTCGGTGGCCAGGGGGACGTCCGCGGGCGCCAGGGTAAGCTGGCTTAAGGCCGCGTCCAGAAAGCGCAGATGGACCAAAAGGGTGTTGCGGGACAGCAGCAGCACCTCCCGGGCCAGGCCGTCCTGTCTTCCTTGCCGCTCCTCGTCCTTCAGCATAGAGAACACCTCTCTTTTTCATGGGGGTTGATGTAATCAAAAGGGCGCTTTTTGACAAAAAACAGACAACTTTATTTTAGCTCTAACCATCATTTCTGTCCAGTATGCAGAGAAGCATCAATGCCAAATAAAAGACCCAAAGATTGCGGATATCATCGTGTCACGGCGGGACGGCCCGGACGCGGCTGCCGTCATGAGGGCCCGTGCAGCGGAGAATATCTTTGGAAAAAAATTCAGGAAATAAAGGGGGACGCTGGAAGTTTTTTATAAAAAGTTGTGGTCAGAATATCCAATTATTTTTTGCGAGGGAAAACTGAATTTTTATTTTTTTACAAAATAAGAAATGAAAAGAAGGGAATGAACGGACTAATTCAAGAGTTTGCAATGTAAATTGACAGTATAGTAGTTGTGTTGACAACTGATATATTAGCCTCTATAATAAAGAAAACCTATTTGTAAATTGCCATTACAAATTAGCCCCACAGAAATACAGATACCACGGCCGCAGCCGTGTTGTTTTTATGGATACAGATCCTGGTCGCCGGGTATGGCGGCGGATCGCATGATTTTACGTTTGGAGAACCCGCAAAAGCTGCGGATTCTTTTTGTATATCTGAGTCAGGACGGTTTGTTCCAAAGCGAATGACGCATGGCGGGACGGCCTGCGGATGCCTTTTGTGCAGGGAAGGGAGGGAGACAGCATCTGCCGCAGCAGTCCGCCAATCAGAATCATACGAATTGCGTAAAATTAAGGAGGGGCAGAAAATGAAGAAAACCAAACGATTCCTGAGCATTCTGTTGGTACTGTGTATGCTCCTGGGCCTGCTGCCGACCACCGTTTTCGCAGCGGGGACCAGCATCACCAGCTATGCCGATGTGCAGGAAACTGATTGGTTCTACGACGCCGTGAAGTATGCTTCAGAAAACGGCATGATGAACGGCACAGGGGGCGGACTGTTCTCCCCCAGCATGGTTACCAACCGGGCCATGATCGTGACGATCCTCTATCGCCTGGAGGGAGAGCCGGAGGTCACCGGCGCTACGTCCTTCAGCGATGTGGCTGCCGGCCAGTGGTATACCGATGCCATCCTGTGGGCCGCCCAGAAGGGCGTGGTCACCGGCTATGACACCGGGCTCTTTGGTCCCGATGATGCCATCACCCGTGAGCAGATGGCCACCATCCTGTACCGCTATGCCCAGTATAAGGAGTATGACACCACCGCTTCCGGTGATGTGACCACCTTTACCGACGGCAGCTCCGTCAGCGCTTACGCGGTGGAGGCCGTGAAGTGGGCTGTGGGCGTTGGCCTTCTGACCGGTACCGATAAGGGCGCTCTGCTGCCCACCGGCAGCGCCAGCCGCGCTGAGGTCGCCACCATCCTCATGCGCTTCTGCCAGGGCTTCGAAGTCGAGCTGCCCGGCGATGACACGCCTCTGTCCGGCCGGCCCTCCGGCTCCGGCGGTTCCGGTTCCGGTGGTTCCGGCTCCGGCGGTTCCAGCTCGGACGATATGTCCGGCGTACCCGAAGCGCCTGAACTCCCCGAAGTTGACGACGATATGACTGTCGGCGCTTCCACCGATCCTAACGCCAGCGCCGCGCGTGAAGAAGCCAACGCCGCCATCTCCCAGTGGGCCGCCACCCAGGGCATGGTCCTCCTGGAGAACAATAACAACGTACTGCCCATCTCCGGCAATGCCGGTACTCCCGTGGCCCTCTTCGGCGTGGGTGCCTACAACACCATCAAGGGCGGCACCGGTTCCGGCGACGTGTACCTGAAGGACGGCGCCAACATCAACGTCCGCCAGGGCTTTGAGGATTACGGCTACACCATCGTCAACGCCGATTTCCTGG